>JALSRY010000729.1 GCA_026984555.1 Phycisphaerae bacterium | reverse complement strand
TCGAAGTTCGTGATGACGATCGTGCTGGTACCCAGTTCGGTGAGTTTCTCCACCATCCACGTCAGCCGCGGGCCTTTGCATCCCGCAACGATCAGCGTCAGCCGACAGCGCGGCGGCAGCTCGCACAACACCTGCCCGACTTCGAACCGGGCGCGGCGGCGTTTCTCGCGGTGGGGCCGCTTGCCCCCATTTTCGGCCGGCAGGAGCACGCCGCGGGCCACCCGCCCCTGCCCGTCGAACAGAATCGCCGTGTCTCCCGCGTGGAGGCGCAGGCTCCCCAGCGCGTGCTTCGATTCGCTTTCATCGAGCGCGACGATCCCCGGATCGAGGTCCAGGCAGAAAAAACGCGGTGTTGCCATGATTTCCGAACTGTTGCTAACCCAACGCTCGAACCCTCTCGAATACGGCTGGAAGGGCCTCGAGCAGACGCTCGATGTCATCCGACGTGGAAAAACGGCCTGTCGAGATACGGATCTGCCCCTGGGCCACTTCCGGCTCGATGCCCATCGCGCTCAGCACGTGCGACGGCTCCAGCGACCCGCTCGCGCAGGCCGACCCGCTCGACACGCAGATGTCCGCCTCGCTGAGCAGCAAGAGGATTGCCTGCGCCGTGCAGCCCGCAAAACAAACGCACGTCGTATTCGCTGTCCGGGGCGACTCGGCACCGATGATCCGTGCGAACTCGAATCGCTGCGTGAGTTCCTCTTCCAAGTGGCGCTGCAGCTTCGACACCTCTGCCATGCAATGCCGCCACTCTTCGCGAATCAGCCGGCACGCTGCGCCGAGGCCCACGATGCCTGCGGCGTTGTGCGTCCCCCCGCGACGTCGGCTCTCTTGTCCGCCGCCGACGATCAGCGGGCGGAACGGGGTTCCGGTCCGCATGTAGAGGGCGCCGCAGCCTTTCGGCCCGTAGATTTTGTGCGCGCTCAGGCTCAACAGGTCCACGTCGAGTTGCTCCACGTCCACCGCCATCTTGCCCAGTGCGTTGACCGCGTCCGTGTGGACCAGCACGCCGTGCCGGTGGGCGAGTTCGGCGATCTCACGTATCGGGTAGACTACGCCCGTCTCGTTGTTCGCGAGCATGACCGAAATCAGCAGCGTGTTGTCGTCCAGCGCGCCCGCCACCGACTCCAGATCCAGCCGTCCGTCACGGCCAACCGCCAGCCGCGTCACGCGGAACCCCTCGCGCTCGAGCAACGCCGCAGAGTCGAGCACGGCGTGGTGTTCCACACTCGATACGACAATATGGCGCTTGTTCGGCCGCGCTGCGGCCACCCCCCGCAAAGCGGCGTTGTCCGCTTCCGTGCCGCCACTGGTAAAGACGATTTCCGAAGGCCGCGCTCCGATCAGCCGCGCCACTTCTTCGCGCGCAGCCTCCACTTCGGCCGCCACACCCGCTCCGAACCTGTGCACACTCGACGCATTGCCGTATTGCTCCGTCAACAGCGGCATCATCGCTTCGAGTACCCGCGCGTCGATTCGCGTGGTCGCGTTGTTGTCCAGGTAAGTGATCCCATCCATCATGTCGTCCGTATCCTCGATCGCCAGGCCTCGG
>JALSRY010000728.1 GCA_026984555.1 Phycisphaerae bacterium | reverse complement strand
ATCCCGCGGCGAAGCTTTCAGAAAGGTCACCAGGCCATGGCGTGGATCGAAACGGTGTCGGACGAAGCGGCCGAGGGGATGCTCGCGAAGCTGTACGAGGCTGCCCGGGTCCGCGCGGGGCGTGTGTTCAACATCACGCGTGCCATGAGCATCCATCCGCCGGTGTTGCGGGCCTCGATGGGACTGTATCAGGCGGTGTCGCTCGGGGCCTCGCCGCTGTCGCGGGCGCAGCGCGAGCTGCTGGCGGTCGTGGTCAGCCGGGCCAATGATTGCCACTACTGAGTCCAGGCGCACGCCAATGACCTCCGGTCGGAGGTCGAGCGGGAATGGGACACGATCTGTCCGCCACCGGCACCGGCGGCCGACGGACTCGACGCGCTGGTACACCAGGTGGTCGCGGACTGGTCGGCGGCGCCGTTGTCGAACGCGGTGCGGACGTTGCTCGAATACGCCGAGAAACTCACGCGGGCGCCGGCAACCTGCACGCGGGATGACATCGAGGCCCTGCGCCGGGCGGGGTGGTGCGATGCGTCGATCCACGACGCCGTACAGGTCGTGGCCTACTTCAACTACATCAACCGGGTGGCCGACGCGTTGGGTGTCGAGCTGGAAGCCGATTTGCCGCGGTGGGGGCCAGACGCATAGATGCGTTTTCGCCTGCTGACATACAACATCCACAAGGCGATCGGCGTCGATCGCCGCTTCGACCCCGAGCGGATCGCGCGGATCCTGAAGCGTTACGGCGCGGATGTGGTGTTGCTCCAGGAGGTGGACCGCGGGGCTCCCCGCTCGCAACACCTCGACCTGGCTTCGTGGCTGGCGCGCGCGCTCCGGTACCAGTATCGCGCCGCCGGCATGAACGTCAGCCTCAAGAAAGGACGCTACGGAAACGCGACCCTCTCACGCTTCCCCATCGGACGCCAACACAACATCGACCTGACGATCCGCTGGCGCAAGCGCCGCGGCGCCCAGCACACCCGGCTCCACATCCCGTTCGATTCGCAGACGCTGCGGCTCGATGTGTTCAACGTCCACCTGGGCCTGTCCGCCACGGAACGTGTCGAGCAGCTCCGGCGTCTCCTGTCTTCTAGTGATATCGCGGGCCTGGCGCCCGATGCTCCGGTGATCATCGCCGGTGACATGAACGACTGGCGGGGGGTGCTCAAGCGGCGTTGTTTCGCCCCGGCGGGGTTCGCCTGCGCGACCAACCGCCGGGCCGGTTCCCGCTGGTCGATCAAGTCCTTTCCCAGCTACGCCCCCACCGGCGGGCTCGACAAGGTTTTCTACCGCGGCCGGCTGCGTCCGATCCGCGCCTACCGCAGCCGGCTCAAGCTCGCCCGCGTGGCCAGCGACCACCTTCCCGTGATCGTCGAGTTCGAAATCGACCCGCCGCCAGACGTCCCGCCGGCGTGAACGGGCTCCGGCGGCCGCGGCATCCGTGGCCCGCGGATGGACGCCCGTATACGGAAACGCTGCGAGCACTTCGCGGGCTTGCCGAGCGTGATGGAAACCGTGCGGCGTCTGACATGGGCCAACGCGGTGGCGGCGGTTTTTCGTC
>JALSRY010000727.1 GCA_026984555.1 Phycisphaerae bacterium | reverse complement strand
AGTGCAAGGGGGAAGCCAGCCGCAGCGCCCGCTCGACCGCCGCGTGTCCCCGCTCGACCACGTCGCGAAAGTCCACTTCCGGTCGCTGCGCGGCTTCGAGTCCCTCGGCGAACACGGGCAGCAGCGTTTCTTGCGGACGCTCGACGCACGCGGCGAGCTGCGCAAAAAACGCACGCCAGGCGTCTTGGGGAGCGGCGGGCTGGGAGTCCATCGGCAAGCGCGGATCGCAACCGGGGATCGTGACGTAACGCCGGCGAACCCGTCCCGCGACGAGGCAGGGTATCGCGAGGTGGGTGGTTTTCGGCAAATCGGAATCCACCGCCAGAAACACGCCGGTGCCGCCCAACGTGCGCAGCAGCGCATCGACGGCGATCGTTTTCGCAAACACGCCGGCGTGTCCGAACTCGGCCTGGTGGCCGGTCAGAATCACCGGGCCGCGGAGGCCCAGCCGCCCTCGCAATGTCCGGCGCAGCATGCCGGCCGAGACATCGAGCAGGCGCGCGTCAGAGACGAGGGGGTCCGGCGAAGCGGTGGCGGCGTGGCGGATGTGTTCCGCGTCGGGCTCGACGAGCACGTCGAGATGTCGAGCTGGGGTGCGTAACCGTTCCCGGACGATGGGACGGTCTACGAGCACGACGCCATCACACAACATGGCTCTCCTCTGATCGAGGCGGGCGGCAACGCGGCCAGGGCCTGGGCGAACACGCGCAGGTAGTGCTGTAAGCGCGTCTCCGGGTCGTCCAAGGCGCCGCCGAACGACCGGCGCGCGTCGCGGTAGATTCGTGGTACCGGGATCTCGCGGATGCGCAGTCCGTGGCAGACGCACTGGACCCAGAATTGCATCGGGAAGGCATAGCCCGGCTCGCTGAGGGCCAGGCGGCGCAGGGCGGCGACACGGTGGGCCTTGAAACCGCAGAAGGAATCCGTCAGCCGCAAGCCGAGTACCCGCTCGAGACGGGCGTTGATCGTGTGGTTGATGCGGCGGCGGGCGGGCGGGGGCGGGTCGTCCGCGGGATCGGCGCACAGGTAGCGCGACCCGCTGATGATGTCGGCGTCACCGCGCTCGGCGGCGTCGAGAAACGCGGGGATCAACGCGGGCTCGTGCTGTTCGTCGCAGTCCATCGTGATAACCCAGTCGAAGCCGTGTGCGTCGGCGTAGCGGAATGCGTCGATCACGCTCTGCCCGTAGCCGAGATTCGCCGGGTGGGTGATGACCGCCACGTCCGCCTGGCGCGCCAGAATCTCGGCGCTGCCGTCGGTCGAGCCGTCGTCGATCGCGAGGATCGGACAGTCGAATCGGCGGGTCGCTTCGATCACCTCCGCGACGTGTTCGTGCTCGTTGTAGACCGGTATGGCGACCAGCGTTTTCAACGTCAACCTCCGCCCGATAGTTCCCGCACCCCGGCTCGACGCCGGATTATACCCGCGCAGCCGGGGGTGTCCCGTGAGGGGGGCGGGAGAGGAGCGCGGGGCCCTGGTGGTATGTCGCGGGCGCGTGGACGAGGCCGGCGGCTCGTCGATCGCGTGGGCGACTGGATGGTAATCCTGGGGGGGGCGGA
>JALSRY010000726.1 GCA_026984555.1 Phycisphaerae bacterium | reverse complement strand
GATTGCATCCGGTGGACTTCCCCATACCCTGTGGCACCGGATTGCATCCGGTGGATCTCCCGATGCCCTGTGGCACCGGATTCCATGCAGTGGGCTTCCCGTTGTTCCCATGTTGGAGGAAGGCCGAAACCGGCGACCTTGCGATTGCTCTGGACCGGCCCGCTCGACACGCCTGCGGCTTGACGGCGGCAGTCCCGAGCGGCGATGATCCCTGCGTGTGGGTCAGAATCGCGGCAATCAACGGCTTTCTGGCGGTGGCGGGCGGAGCGCTCGCTGCGCACGCACTTCGCCGACATCTCGACCCAGCCATGCTCGCCGTGTTCGAGACCGCCGCCCGCTACCAGATGTACCACGCGCTGGCGCTGCTGGCGGTGGCCCTGCTCAGGCGGCGTCGCTCGGCGGCCGCGGCGGTCGCCGGCTGGGCGTTCCTGATCGGCATCATCCTGTTCAGCGGCAGCCTCTATGCCCTGGCGCTGTCGGGGGCGAAGTGGCTGGGCATGATCACGCCCGCGGGCGGCGTGGCGTTGCTGGTCGGCTGGGCGGCGCTGGTGTTCGCTCCGGTTCGCCGCCGCCGGCCCCACTTCTGAGCCCGAGCGTTTCCCCCGCACGCCAGGCCGGCGGAATCCGTGCAACCGACCAACGCAAGCCGGATCAGGGGTACAAGCGGCCCATCATGCGGGGGAAGGGAATGGTCTCGCGCAGGTGCTTGAGACCGCAGATCCACGCGATGGTACGTTCGACACCCAGGCCGAATCCCCCGTGCGGAACGGTACCGTAACGCCGCAGGTCGAGGTACCACTGGTACGGCGTGGGGTCCAGTCCCTCTTCCTCCATGCGCTCCAGCAGTGCCGCCAGGTCGTCTTCGCGCTGCGACGCGCCGATGATCTCGCCGTAACCCTCCGGTGCGAGCAGGTCGAAGCAGTTGGCCACGCGTGGATCATCCGCGTTGCGCTTCATGTAGAAGGCCTTGCACGCCGCCGGGTAGTGCGTAACGAAAACCGGGCGGTCGTGGAGCCGGGCGATGACGGTTTCGTCGGAGCCGCCCAGGTCGCTGCCCCACTCGAAGTTCGCCGCCAGCTCCATGTGGTGGGGGATGTTGCGGACGGCTTCTTCCTGCTCGGCGAGCTCTTCACGAGCGGCGAGAATCTCCCGGGCCAGCTTTTCGGCTTTCCACTTCTTGACGCCCGGCGCGGCCCGCTCGGCCTCTTTTTCCTTGATCGTTCGTTGCAACTCGGCGACGCGCGTCCGGGCGGCCGCCAGGTCCGCCTCGAACCGCGCCCGCACCCGCTCGCCACGCAACAGCTCCACCACCTCGCCGTAGGTCAGCCGGTAAAACGGCTTCGTGATCCGCTCCAGTGCCGCCGGGTCGCGTCCGAGCAACTCCAGCTCCGGGCGGCGCTCGGCCAACACGCGTTCGACCAGGGCGCAGACGAAATCCTCGGCCAGGGCGATCACGTCATCGAGCTCGGCGAACGCGATCTCCGGCTCGACCATCCAGAACTCGGTCAGATGCCGGCGGGTCTTGCTCTTCTCGGCGCGAAACGTCGGACCGAAGCAGTAAACCTTGCGATGGGCCATCAACGCGGCTTCGACGTAGAGTTGTCCGGTCTGGGCCAGGTAAACCGGCTCCCCGTAGTAGTCCACCTCGAAGAGCGTCTGGGCCCCCTCGCCGGCGGAAGGTGCGAAAATCGGCGTGTCGATCAGCACGAAACCGCGGTCGTTGAAGAACCGGCGGATCGCATCGACCAGCGTCGAGCGGATACGCATGATGGCCCACTGCCGGCGCGAACGAAGCCACAGGTGGCGGTGCTTCATGAGGAAATCGACACCATGAGCCTTCTTCGTGATCGGGTAACCCTCGACCGCCTGGATGACCTGTACATCGCTGAGGGCCAGTTCGTGGCCCCCGGGCGCCCGCTCGTCCACCCGCACGCAGCCGGTGACGGCCAGCGAGGATTCCTGCCCGAGTCGACGGGCCTGCTGGAACATTTCGGCGTTCGCGTCGGTCTTTTCGAGCACACACTGGCACAGCCCCGTCCCGTCCCGGACGATCAGGAACAGCAGCTTGCCGCTCGAGCGACTGTTGTAGAGCCAGCCGCGAAGTGTTACCGTTTGGCCGACATGGTTGGAAAGCTCGCAAATCGTCGTTTCCGTTGCCATCGCAGGCGTTCCTTTCGTCTTTTGGCACCCGTGGGCGACAGTGTACGTGGCGACCGGACGAACGCCAAATCGGGCGCTCCCGCCCCCGCCGGGGCCTCACCCCACCGGCGGCCCGGCCCCCCGGTTTTCGCCCCCGGACTCGTTGCGGCCGGTACGCTGCTGGTCGCCGCTCTCGCCGGCTGTCGCACCGCGGCTCCGCCGCCGCGGGTTGCCGTGCGACTGGCGGGAGCGCAAATCCCGCTGGAACTGGTCGAGTCGTGGCTGGGCGAATCGAAAGCGATGCGTTTTGCCGTCGAGCGGGTCGAGCCGGTGGCCTGGTCCGAGGCGGGGTTCGAACATCTCGAAAAAGGCGAGTGCGACGTCGCTTGTACGGACCGCCTGATGACGCCGCGGGAAGTCCACAAGTACGGTCCGCGCGACGTGCGTGGCTGGCGGGTGGGGTTTTACGGCTACGCGTTCTACGTGAACCCGGCGAACCCGACCGACAGCATCTTCGCGGGGCACATCAAGCTGCTGTTGCGCCGGAAGATCACCGACTGGGGCGAGATCGGCCCGTTTGCCGGACCGATCCGCCTGATCGGTCCGGAGAAAGCCACGCGCGGCGGCGAGATTCTGATGCGCCAGGCCCGTCTCTGGATCGACAAACCGACGTGGGAGGCGCTGCCCACCGATGCGGCGATCGTGGATGCCGTCGCGCATGATCGGTCGGCACTGGGTTTCGCGAGCATCGGGTTCGACGGACCGGCGCGCTATCTCGGGTTGCGGATGGAGCGTACCGCTCCGCCCGCGTGGCCGTCACTCGAAGAGATCGAATCGGAGAAGTACGGTCTGGCGAAGGTGATCTACGTGTACGTTTCGTCGCCGCCGACGCCCGCAGCCCGGGCGGTGCTCGATGTGCTCTACGGCGCGGACGCCGAGCGGGCGATGCGCGCCACCGGGGTCTGGCCGATCCCTCGCCAGCGCGGCGCCGTGACAGGTCCATGAACGCTCCGCTGCGTATCCGCCGCGTCGATATCTACCCGCTGGCGATTCCGATGCGGCTTCGTTTCGAACACGCCGCCGCCGCCCGGAACACCGCCGACCCGGTCGTGGTGGCCCTGACGGCCGAAGCACCTTACGGGCTGCACGTCGGCTATGGGGAAACGTTGGCGCGGCGATACGTGACCGGCGAGACGGCCGAGACGGTGGTGGAGGACATCCGCACGGAGCTGGCCCCGCGCTTACTCGATTTGCGGGCCGAATCGTTCGCCGAGGTGGTCGAGTTCGCGCGGTGTTTGCCGGTGCTGCTCGAGGGGCGGCTGGCCAACGCGGCCCGTTGCGCGGTCGAGCTGGCGCTGCTCGATCTCGGGTGCCGGGTGTTTCGCCGGCGTCTGCCCGAAGTGGTCGGCTGGCTGGACATGCCCGGTTTCGGCCCGCCGGGATGTTTGCGAAACGTGCGCTATTCCGGTGTGGTGGTTGGCCGATCCGAGCGAAAACTGGCGCGTATTCTGCGGCTTCAGCGCTGCTACGGGCTGCGCGATTTCAAGATCAAGGTCGCCCTCCCGGGTTGGGAAGCACGGCTCGGACAGGCCTATCGCCGACTCGAACGAGGTCTCGCCTCCGGGCGTCTGACGCTGCGGGCCGACGCCAACGGCGGATGGACCGCGGCGCAGGCGCGCGAGGCCCTGCCGTTGCTCGAACGTTGCGGCGTGAGCGCGCTCGAACAGCCGCTCCCGACCGACCGCGACGACCAGTTACCCGCGCTGGCCGCCCGGATGCACTGTGATCTCATCGCCGACGAATCGCTGCTGACGCCGGCAGACGCCGAGGAGCTCTTGCGGGGGGGCGCCGTGCGGGTTTTCAACGTGCGTCTGGCGAAGAACGGCGGCCTGCTGCCCGCGCTGGAAATCGCGCGCCGGGTCCTCGCCGCCGGCCGCGACGTCCAGCTCGGTTGCTTGGTGGGCGAGACGAGCATTCTGGCGGCGGCGGGCGTGGCGGTGCTGGAAACGCTCCCAACGGTGCGTTTCGTCGAGGGGGCGTTCGGGCGGTTCCTGCTGCGGGGCGATGTCGTGAGGCGGCCGGTGCAGTTCGGTCCCGGCGGGCGACGTCGGCGCCTGCGCGGTTGGGGATTGGGCGTCGAGGTGGACCAGGCGGCGTTACGACGATGGACGGTGCGGGAGGTGGAGCCGATTCGGTTCTGACGGGCGGGAAACGGAGATGGCGGCAAGCGGCACGCCGACGGGTCAGAATGCCATGTCGTCACCGGCGTCGAACACCGGGGCGCCTTCCTCGCGGACGCCGAGCAACGGCGTAAGGGTGTCGCGCAGTTGTTCGGGCTGGAAGGGCTTGCGCAGGTACCCCTGGGCACCTTTTTTCATCAGGTCGTCGATGCGGGTTTCGCTGCCCTCGGTGGAAGCGATCACGACGGGGACGTTGCACAGCCGCGGATCGTCGTGCATGCGTTCGAGGAATTGAACCCCGTTCATCACGGGCATGTTGATATCGAGGATGACGACGCCGACCTCGTGTTGGGCGAGCTGGGCGAAGGCTTCGATCCCGTTGCCGGCCTCGTAGATTTCGTCGTAGTCGAGTCCGGCCATGTTGATCGTGCGCTTGATCATCTGGCGCATGACCTTGGAATCATCGACGATGAGGATATTCGCGGGCATGGGGCGCACCTACTGGATTCCAAAGAGTTCCTGGATCGATTTCACTTCGACAACGACCTCGGCGCCGACCTGCTCGATGTCGGTCTCCTTCAGGCCGGTGCGTTCGAGGACGGCGGGAACCACCCGGTACATCGGGCTGTCGTCGCCCCCGCCGATGCCCATCACGCGGCAAGCGGCGTCGGCGAGGTGGACGATATCGACCATCGGGTCGGGCTCGGGCAGCGCGTCCGGCTCATGGTGGTAGCGGATGCACTGCGGGATGGGGTCGGGTAGTTTCCAGCGCTGGGCGACCATCTCGCCGACCTCGGGATGGGTCACACCGAGCATCCGCTGTTCGGCTTCGAGGAAGCTGATGCCCATGTCGTTGACCATGCGGACGATGCCCGAGTAGGTTACGGAGATGTTCTCGTTGAGAACGATCTTGCCCATGTCGTGCAGGAGTCCGACGGTGAACAGCGTGCCGCGGTCCTTCATGCCGGCCCGTTGGGCCATGAGTTGGCAGCCGACGGCCACGCCGATCGAATGGCACCAGAGCGCCCCGGGCCGCAAGCCGTAGCCGGCTTGTTCGGGGCTGAGCAGGGCCTGGGTGTGCGCGGCCATCACGAGCTGCATCAGCTTGGCGGTGCCGACGTAACGAACCGCGTCGTCGATCGACGAGATCTTGCGGCTGAGCGCGAAGAACGCCGAGTTGCACAAGCGCAGCAGCTCGGTGGTGACGGTCTGGTCGTAGCGGATGATCTCGACGATTTCGTCGAGGGAGCTGTCCGGATTGTTGACCACGTTGATGAGGCGGAGCGTCGTGTCGGGCAGCTTGGGCAGCGAATCGGCACGCTCCACGAGGTATTCGGGCGCGAGCGTAATCATAGCGGTTTCTCCCCGGCGCGCGTCTTGAGCGTGACGGCCCCGTCGGCCACGCAGATTTTCATCGTGCGGCTGACCGAGCCGCCCACGTTTTCGCTTTTGATCATGACGCCGTTCTTCCAGAAGATCTTGCGCAGGGCGAGATAGTTGCGTTTGCCGATGTTGAATGTGCCGTTGTCGTCGAGCAGTTGGGACCCCCCGGCGATCTTGACGACCATGCGTTGCTTGGTCGCGCCCAGCTCGTATGCCGCCCGGAACAACCTGGGAATCCCCGTGTCGCAGAACATCGCCGGATTCTTGGCGGCCTTCTCGGGCGAGATCGTCGAATCGGGCAACATGTAGTGCAGCAACCCGGCGACCTTCGCCACCGGATCCCACACACTCACGCCGATGCAACTACCCAGCGAGTACGTTATCAGCACGGCTCCGGGGTCTTTCGAGACGGCGAGGTCGGCGATATCGACCACGATGCTCTTGCGACCCAGCACCTTATTGACCGTTAGTTCAGCCACGCTCTTCTCTCACGATCGCCGAGGCCTGTGAAAACTCGTCCACATCCGCCGCCCGGTGCATCGGAACGCTCGCCGCGTCACGCCAGCAAACCGCGGAAAACCCGCCCCTACCGACCTCGACAGCGACAGCATCCCGCGCCGGCGTCCGAAAACACCCCGCGGGTCACAGCTCGTCTCCCTGCGGGCCGCTGCTCACCGGCGCATGCCCCCCTTCCACGATCCGCACCAACTCCGCCACGAACTGATCCCGCATCGAATTGGCCATGCCGGTCAGTTCCTCGGCGGCGGCGGCGGCCTGCTCGGCACCGGCGGCGTTCTGCTGGGTCACCTTGTCCATCGTCGCCACCGCGCTGTTGATCTGGTCCACACCCTGGGCCTGCTCGTTCGATGCCGCGCTGATCCCGTTGATCAGGTCCGCCACCTGCGAAACGTTGTCGACCACCTGGCGCAGTATTTGCGCCGCCGAGTCGCTCACCTGCGAACCCTCGCGGGCACGCTCGACCGATTCGCTGATGAGGCGGTTGGTGTCGCGCGCGGCTTCGGCGCTGCGCTGGGCGAGGTTGCGAACCTCGTCGGCCACCACCGCGAAGCCCTTGCCGTGTTCGCCGGCCCGGGCGGCCTCGACGGCGGCGTTGAGCGCCAGCAGGTTCGTCTGGAACGCGATCTCCTCGATGATCTTGATGATCTTGCTGATCTCCGCGGACGACTCGTTGATGGCGGTCATCGCGTGATCGAGCTGCCCCATCGTCTGGTTGCCCTTCTCGGCCATCTGGCGGGTATTATTCGCCAGCTCGCTCGCCTGCTGGGCATGCTCGGCGTTACTGCGGGTCTGCGCCGCCATCTCCTCGAGCGCACTGCTGGTCTGCTCGATCGACGAAGCCTGCATACTGGCCCCCTCGGCCGTGCTCTGCGACGATGCCGCCACCTGGGCCGCGGCGTCGTTGACCTGCTCCGCCCCCTCCGTCAGCCCGTTGATGATGTGCCGCAAGGGCTTGATGACGCTGCGCGAGGTGAGGAAATAGAAACTGATGCCCGCCAGGACCACCAGTAGCGCGAGCACGCCGCCGCCCTTGAGCAGCGACGCCCAGATCTGGGCATTGGCGGCGTCCAGGCTCTGTATGATCTCGAACGCGCCGTGTACCTCGCCGACCTTCCAGTTTTCCATCTTGTGACCGGTCGGGTCCGTGCCGTCGTCGTGCCCCCACAACGCCGCCGCCGTCGCGGGATCCCCGTGGCA
>JALSRY010000725.1 GCA_026984555.1 Phycisphaerae bacterium | reverse complement strand
ACGAGAGCAACGCGAGAAAACGCGATCGGCCTGTGCATCAGGGTCTCCTACGGGCGTTCGAGCTGCCGGCAGCTCCGGCGCACAGGTAGTATGGGACGAACAAAAAGTCGTATCAAGCCCTTGCCGGCGGATAGTACAATCACAAAGATGCGGGCTTGTCCCGCGCACGACGTCGTGGTCCGCCGCGAGCCGCCGGCATCGACTCCGGGACGGCCCGACCGGCGCGACCAAGGAATCTTTTCAATCCGGGAGCACGCATATGATCGGACCTGCCCGCGCCACCGCCCTGAGCCTCCTCGTTCTGTTGACCGCGCTGGGCGGATGTCCCATGACCGGCAATTCCGCCGACCCCAACGGCGTGAGCGGCTCGCCGAGTGGATCCGCAAGCGGTTCGGAGACCAACGACGGATCGGGTTCGAATGGCGGCGTGCAGGGCACGAGCGCGTCGGCCGACGATCTCAGTACGCGGTTTCCCGACTGCCTCGACCCATCCGAGGCCGCGCAGTGGCGTGACGAGGTGCTGCGGCTCGTCAACGTCGAGCGGGCTCGCGCCGGGCTCAACCCGGTCGTGCACAACCAGACGCTCGAAGACCAGGCCATCGAGTACGCTTGCGAGATGATTCACTATGATTTCTTCGCCCACGTGAACCCCGTGACCGGTTCGCAACTCCAGGATCGTGCCGCCGAGTTCGGGTACGACTACCGCATGATCGGCGAGAACCTCGCCGCCGGGCAATCCTCGCCCGAACAGGTGATGTCGCAGTGGATGGCCAGCGAAGGGCATCGCGACAACATCCTCAACCCGGACTTCACCGAGCTGGGCGTCGGCGTTCGCACCGGCGGGCAATACGGGTACTACTGGGTCCAGGAGTTCGGCTTGCCAAGATAGCGGACCCGCGGCACCCGATGCCGGACACACGGTGCACGATGCCGGCGGGCCGTGCGCCCGCGGCGTGGGAGTTGGGGCCTCAGTCCTCGGCGGGAACGGGACCGGCGAGCATCTCGAGCTTGTCCAGCGGGGCCGTGTCGCCGGAGCAGGCCGCTTCGCAGTCGATCCGCAGCCGCGGGAGGCGGGTTTCGATAAACCGGCGGGCGATATGTTTCTTGCGTTCGCTGTGCTGGCCCTGTTCGAGCAGCAAGTGGCCGATCATGACGGCGACGGCTGAATCGACGAGTCGGCGGCCCTGGAGATCCATGTAGTCGTTGCCGCGTTTCTTGGCGAATTCGGCTGCTTCGAGAACGGTACTCTTGGCGTCGAGCAGGCGCAGTTTCAGGTCGGTCAATTCCGGGTCGGCGTAGTTGTTTTCCTCACGCTGGGCGGTCCACCGCTCGAACGCACCGCTGCACACGCCGCGGACGGCCGCCACGATCTGCAATTGGCTGGTACCTTCGTAGATGGTGGTGATGCGGGCATCGCGCAGGTAGCGTTCGGCGGGGTAGTCCTTCATGTACCCCGAGCCGCCGAGGACCTGGATCGTCGTGTTGGCGACGTACACGCACATTTCGGACGCGACGTATTTGCTCATGGGGGTGAGCATGCCGTTGATGCGTTTGAGTGCGC
>JALSRY010000724.1 GCA_026984555.1 Phycisphaerae bacterium | reverse complement strand
ACTTGACGCGGTTCATGTCCACGCCGTAGCCGCTCAGCGTGCTGCTGACGCTGCTCTGTTCGCCGGTGGAATCGACGACAACGTAGACGGTCGAGTCGGCGACGGTGGTGACGTTGCGTGCGATCTGCTTGAGGATTCCGGTGAAGGATTCCCAGGAGATGAGAATGCCCTCCATGGGCTCGTACTCGGCGACGCAGTGGACCGGGCCGGACGGGGGGCCGTCGCGATCCGGGGCGGCGGTGAGGGGGTGCGTCTTGAGCCAGATGCGTTCGTTGGTGGTGAGGAACTCGGGGATGCCGGCGCCTTCGGGGAAGATGAGCCCGTGATCGGTCAGGATGGGCTCGTCCCAAGCGGCGGCACGTGGGGCGACGGCAAGCGTGAAGGACATGGCGAAAGCCAACACGAGGGCCAAACGATTCATCGTGCGTAACCTCCCGGTGTATCGGGTCTTGCGGCCTGGCCGGCTTCGAGGCGGGTTGCCGGCGAAGCGCGTTGCAATTCCACCGTAGCGATTCGGGCAGACGCACTCAAGGATAAATCGCGTGGGGGACCGGCGCGAGGAGCGCCGGCGGCGGCCGCGCGGTCCCGGGGCCGAAAAGTGAAGTGGATTTGCTAAGCGCTGGTTTTCGTGCTATGGTTTAGGATGCGGATGGCACGATGAGTGACACGTATAGGTGTTTCTAGCCGAGCCGCAAAAGGGCCCGGCTCCGGCGAGCCGCGCAGACCAGCCGCACGGGCACACAACTCTCTCTGCACACAGCACGACGGCGACGACTGACGCAAAAGGCGAGTCCCGTGGCGGTAAGGCCTGCGCGGCAGGTGCAGGCGAAAGGGGGTGAATCACATCGAGGATGACAGCAGTATTGCAAACAGGAGACCACAGGGCTGCCGGCCCGCACGACCGGCGGCCGAAGCAGGAGTTGGTACAGGACCGCGCCCGCCGGAAGACACGTCCGGAGGACGCGGGCGCGGGCTGCTTCTGCCCGCGTGAGGAGGAGGTGTAGATCATGAAACGCACTGGAGTATTTCTGGCGGCGATCGGGCTGCTGGCCTGCGTCGCGGCGGCGGACTGGGATCCCGGCGATCCTTACAAGATGCACTTCCCGCAGTTGCCCGACCCCCAGGGCTGGGACGTGAACGCAACCGCTCCCAAGATACTGGCCGACGACTGGATGTGTACGGAGACCGGGCCGGTCACGGACGTGCATTTCTGGGGGTCGTGGATGCACGACTTCGTCGGACAGATCACGGGGATCCACCTGAGCATCCACGCGAACGTGCCCGACCCGACGTTCAGCCGGCCCGGAGAACTGTTGTGGCAACATGACTTCGTCCCCGGCGAATGGACCGAGCGGGTCTATGGCACCGGCGACCAAGGCTGGTACAACCCCAACACGGGCGATTGGAACCGCCCGGATCACGAACTGTTTTACCAGTACAACATCGAGGACATCCCGGATCCGTTCTTCCAGGAAGAAGGGCAAATCTACTGGCTGGACATCTCGGTCACGGTCGCGGACCCGACCACCATGTGGGGCTGGAAGACCAGTCTCGACCACTGGGA
>JALSRY010000723.1 GCA_026984555.1 Phycisphaerae bacterium | reverse complement strand
CACACCAGCAGGTAGTCCCCCGGTCCGACACCCGCTTGGCGGGCGAAGCCGTCTTCCAGCATGCACGCGTACTGGTCATCCGGCCTGAGCCGCCGCCCCGCCGTCAACGGGTAGGGTCGCAGCGCGAACTCGTGCGCCAGATCCACCCCGCTCAGGTCCACTTGCGGATCCCGTTCGCTCCAACCAACCCCGTCGAGGCCGCGGGCGCGAAACGCCTCGCGCTTCATCACCCGGCAGCTCCGCAACAGCAGCAGCCGGGGCGTCACCGCCTCGATGTTGTCCAGCTTGCGGATGTGGCGGATCAACCGCTGGGGAATCTGGTCATACGAACCCCACATCGAGCTGATCGTGATGTGCGCTTTGCCGACGTATCCCCCCGCCCAGCCCATCACCGATTGCGTGAACGACTCGTGGCAGCACGCAACCCACACCACCGCCGCGGTGCCCAGCGCCACCGCCATGACCGAGCCCACGGTACGAACCCGCTTAGCCCGCCAGTTCCTGGTAGCCAGTTGCGACCAGTGCCGCATCCGCGGATCCTTTGGGCTGGAGGGTGCCGATGATTCGCCCGTCACGAAGCACGACGACCTCGTCGGCGAACGCGGCGCCCTGGGCCTCGTGCGTGACCATCAGGATCGTCGATCGCCGATCGTTCGCGATGTGACGGAGCATCTGCCAGATGGCGTGAGACTGTTTGGAATCGAGATTGCCCGTCGGCTCGTCGGCCAGGATGATCGCGGGCTGATTGAGCAACGCCCGGGCAATCGCCACACGCTGTTGCTCGCCGCCCGAAAGCGCTCCCGGCCGGTGGTGCGCGCGTTCGCCGAGCGAAACCAGCTCCAGCAACGCATCGACCCGCGCGTTTTCTTCCGGGTGCCTCCGCCCGTCCAGCAGCCACGGAAGCGCGATGTTCTCGCGGGCCGTCAGGGTCGGCAGAAGATTGAACTCCTGGAAAATCACCCCGATACGTCGGCGACGAAACGCCGTCCGCTCCGCGTCCGCCATCGCTCCCAGATCACGACCCTCGACCAGCACGCGGCCCGCGGTCGGGGCCGTCAACCCCCCGATGACGTGCAGCAGCGTGCTCTTGCCCGAGCCGCTCGCCCCCATGATCGCCACGAACGATCCCGCCGACACGTCGAGCGTCACCCCGTCCAGCGCCACCACCTCGTGCTCGGCCACCTTGTACACTTTTCGCAGCGACCGAATCGCCACCATCGGCTGCGCCGACCCGGGCTCGTCCGGAGTCGGGCCACGATCCGGCGCACCCGTACGCGCGGTGCCGGCCCGTGCCGCCCTCGCCGCGTCGTCTGGAGTCGGATTGTCGCCGCCCGTCTTGTTCATGCGCGACAGTGTATGCGCCGCGGCAAAGGTCCACAATGAGACCGCCGAGCCCGTCCAGTGCGGCGAACCGGCTTTCCTGTCGGCAACCTGCCGGCCGGGGGGCCGGTCGTCGGCGATCCGCCGGCTCCCGCGCCGGCGAACGCTTGGGGGAAGACGCCGTCGATCTGCTATCATGACCACCGTCGTTCGGCGTTGCGGCGGGCCGAGCCGCTCGCGCGCCA
>JALSRY010000722.1 GCA_026984555.1 Phycisphaerae bacterium | reverse complement strand
GGCGACCTTGTCGATTGCGTCTTGCAAGCTGCCGCCGAACTGGTTGGCGAGCCGTTCGTCGGCGAGCAGCCCGTTGATGGTGACATCATCCACGCCCATGGCGGCGAGGCGGTCGCGTTTTTCCTGAGGCGAGAGGCTGCTGCTTACGATATCGCCGACCTCGTTGGGTGTTGGGTCGAGCGCGTCGGGGAACTCGGTCTGCCCGCAGCCGAGCGCGAGGGCAGTCATGGCCGCGGCAGCGCAGGCGAGGCAGGCCAGGGTGTGGTGCGTCCGCGAGATAGAGATCAGGGCTTGCATGGGACGTTTCCGCTCGCGGCCGATTGCCGGCCGTCGTGAAAGAGAACTCATGTGAAATCTACGCGCCTCCCGGATGTCCGGCTAGTATAGCGCCCGCACCGCCGGCAAACAACGACGGGGGCTCGGCAGCGTCCGCGTGATGCGGGATGGCCGAGGGATCAGCGAGAGGCCACCATGCGTGTAGCGATCGTCGGTTTTCCGTACAGCGGAAAGACCACCCTTTTCAGGGCTATATCGGGCGTTTCCCAGGATCATCTGAAACCGGTCGAGGAGAACCTCGCGACGGTGAAGGTACCGGACCCGCGGCTGGAATGGCTCGAAAAGCTGTTCAAGCCGCGCAAACGTACCGAGGCGTCGATCGACTTCGTGGACCTGCCGGGCAGCGCGGAGGGCGACCGCGTTCAGGCGGGACTCGCAAAGCATCTGCCGACGCTGCGTCAGAGCAACGCGTTGGTGGTCACCGTGCGGGCGTTTCCGTCGGAAGCGGTCCCGATGCATGGCGACCGGATCGACCCCGAGCGTGACCTGGCCGAGTTGCGGGAGGAGATGTTGCTGGCCGACCTGTTGATTTGTGACAGCCGCATCGAGAAACTCGAGAAAGCGATCACCAAACCCACCAAGGACCGGGACCAGCAGAAACACGAGCTCGACCTGCTCCAGAAATGCCGGGACGCGCTCGAACACGAACGTCCGGTGCGCGAGGTCGTCCAGCCGGGCGAACAGGAACGGATGTTGCGGAGTTTTGGTTTCCTGACGCAAAAACCCATCATCGTGGCAATCAACATCGGGGAAGAGCAGATACGCGATGAGGTTCCGTTTCGCGATCCCGACGCCGCCGCCACGATCGCCGTGTGCGCCGAACTGGAAGCGGAAATCATCCGAATGGATCGGGAAGACCGGCCGATGTTCATGGAGGAATACGGGATTCTCTCGTTGGCACGGGAGCGGATCATCCGGGCGTGCTTCGACGCGCTGGGGCTGATCGTCTTCTTCACGGGCGGCGGCGAGAACGAGGTACGCGCGTGGCCGATTCCCAAGGGCGCCACGGCGGCGGAAGCGGCCGGGAAGATTCATTCGGATTTGCAGCGGGGCTTCATCCGGGCCGAAACGGTAGCGTTCGACGATCTTTATGCCGCCGGTTCGATGCGGGAAGCGAAAGCCGCGGGCAAGGTGCGGCTGGAGCCGAAGAACTACGTGGTGCAAGACGGCGACCTGATGACGATCAAGTTCAACGTGTGACGGGCGTGCGGCCGGGGGGGGGCGTGTTTCG
>JALSRY010000721.1 GCA_026984555.1 Phycisphaerae bacterium | reverse complement strand
AGTCAGATCGAGGAGGCCGGAACCGCTCCCGGTCCCTTCAAGCGCGAGTGCATCGTCGCCGGGACTGGCGGTAATCTGCGTCTCGGCCATCGGATCGGCGTCGATCTCCAGTTCGTCGTCGTCGAACACCCCGATGCCGCTGGCGCTGATGACCGTGCCCTTGTCCTTCTCCGCGCTCTTCGCCTCGGCGGGGGGAGGCGGAGGCGAGGCGGGCGTTTCGTCGAGCGGTTCGAGCCCGAGCACGCTGGTGCCGTCGGAATCGGCCAGCGTGGGAAGCTCGGCCTCGTCGCCGGCAGGGGCTTCGTCGGCCACCGGCTCGAGCATGATCTCGCCGCTGTCGTCGCTGGGAGCCTCGGTACCGGCGAGTTTGTGAATCTGCTCGGCGCGGAAGAAGATTTTGCCGGCGTCGCGGAACTCGCGCAGCGTCCCCTCGCGCACAAGCTCTTTGACTTCGTCCTCGGTCTTGCCGAGCAACTCGCAAACCTCTTCCATCGAGTAGAAGGCCTTGGCCATATTCGCGCTCCTGTCAGGCTCCGTTGTGCTACGGCCGCCGGGCCGCGTCGCTCTTGCGCTTGACGTTATCGTTCGTCCCGGACCGGCTCTCGCTGCGATGCCGGCGCTGGAGCGAGACCAGATCCTGCACATCGCGGTAACTCGGCGGGGCGCAGTTGAAATCTCGCAAGTACCGATCGTACAGCCAGCTTCGGCCGGCGACCAGCCGCAATTTCCGCACGCCATCGACCGTATCCAGCTCGTAACACCACATCGTACCCTGTTCGATATCCAGCATGAACAGGCCGTACGTGTCGCGGTCGATCTGCCCGGCAATCGCATACACGCCGCGCGCCCCCACCATCGGCGTGTTCTGGGCGCTCGCGACAGGCGTGCCACCTCCGCCACGACCGCCCCACAATCCTCCCGCGATCAGCGCCAACAGCACTGCGATCACCCAGAGCACCGTTTGTGATCCGGGCGAGCGGTCGCTCAACGGCTCGCGCAACTCAGGCATCGTACTCGCTCGATTCTGCCGGCGGACACGCCAACCGGCGTACCGCCGCCACACCCTTTGGATGCTATCGGCCCGCCGCTTCGCTGACAAGACGGCCGCGGAACTCGTCCCGTCCGCGAACCCGCTCGCGCAAGCGGGAATGACCCCCTTGACGATCGGGACAAACGAATCTAGGCTACTGAGTCGCATGCCAAAGCGTGCATTGCGGCCCGGATGGCGGAATTGGCAGACGCGCCAGGTTGAGGGCCTGGTGAGGGTTACACCTCGTGCTGGTTCGAATCCAGTTCCGGGCATCGGTCCATCCGAACCCGGCGCCGGCGGGAGATGGACGCTGGGCGTGCTCGGCGCCCCTAGCTCAACTGGATAGAGCATCGGTCTACGGAACCGAAGGTTGCAGGTTCGAATCCTGCGGGGCGCGTCGTCTCTTTTTCCCCCCCCCCATCTACCACCGCCAAGCACACCAGTGCACAACACCCCCTGCCCCAGGTCGTATAATCCCGCCACCGTCGCCGCGCGACGCCGCGTGACGCGGGCCTCCACAGTCCGATCCTGTTGCGC
>JALSRY010000720.1 GCA_026984555.1 Phycisphaerae bacterium | reverse complement strand
TCGACCCCCGCCACGGCCCCGAAGCGATGACACTCGTCGGCTTGCTCGCCGCCATCGCTCTCCTCACGGCCCTGGCCGGCTACGGCAAACACCGCGGCGCCCTCTGGCGTCACCTGGCGATCCTGATCGCGATGTTCATCGCCAGCTACGCCCTCATCTCCAATACCGTCCTGCTCATCGGCGTCTCCGTGGCCGAGCGACTCATGTACTGGCCGTCGGTCCCCGTGCTGATCGCGGTTGCAACCCTCGTGATCGCGTTTTGGCAGCGCTACTGCACTCCGGGCGGTACGTTGCACGAGCGCACCGGCTTGTTGCGCGGCCTCGGGCTGGCCCTGCTCGTTGCGCTCGCCCTGCGCAGCGTCGTGCGCAACATGGACTGGCGCAACGACGAGACCCTGTTCCGCACCGACCTGCGCGCCTTCCCCCAGAGCGCCCAGATGAACAACGCCCTCGCCCGCATCGACCTCTGGCACGCCAGCCACGAAACCGACCCCGATCGCCGAACCCGCTGGCTCGACGAGGCCACCGTCCTCCTCGAACGCGCGTTGCGCGTCGAGCCACGCTACGCCGGCGCCCTGCTCGAACTCGGTACGGCGTACGCCATGCGGGGCGATGTCGCGCAGGCCCGCAAGGTTCTCGGCCGCGCGCTGATGCTCGCACCCGCGAACAAGCGCGCCCAGTTGCTGCTTGCCCAGCTCCGCGGTACCGCCCGCGCCGATCGCGCCCGAGTCGCGAAGCTGCGCCAACAAATCCAACAGGACCCGAACAACGCCGACCTCCACCGCGAGCTCGGCCAGACGCTCATCAAGCTCGGCGATAACTACGCGGCCCTACAGGAGTTCGAGCGGGCGGTCCAGCTCGCGCCCAACGACGCCGCCACCCTGCGCGGCTACGGCGAGGCGCTGGCCCTCAACTACCAGGAGGCCAAGGCGATCGACGTGTTCCGCAAAGTCGTCAAGCTGGATCCCGAGGATTGGCAGGCTCACGGAAACCTCTGCAAGCTGCTGGCGGATCGTGACCCCGCCGCGGCCCTGCGCCACGCGCAAATCGCCTACAAGCTGCACCCGGACGACGTGCGCACACAATCCAACCTCGCCGAAGCCCTCGCCGCCAACGGCCGCATCGCGGAAGCCCTCGAACACCTGCGCCAGATCGAACGCGGACTCCCCCCCGGCGATCCCTTCCGCAAAGCCGTGCAGGACCGCATTCGCGAATTGCAGGCCCGGCTGCCATAAACGCCGCGACCCCCCAACCCTCAAGACTGCTGCACGTCAAGCCGCGCCAACGCCGCCGAACCAATAACGCCCGCGTCGTTGCCGAGCGTGGCCAGCTCGATCCGCGGGTAGTCCTGCGGGACGGGCCAGACTTCGCGGCGGAAGTGCTCGCGCACGGGTATCAACAACTGCTCGCCCGCGCCGATCAGCCCCCCACCCAGCACGACCGTCTCCGGATTGACCATGTGCTGAATGTTCACACACGCTACCGCGAGGTGCAGGCACATCTCGTCCCAGATGCGCGTCGCCAATGCGTCCCCCTCGCGCGCCGCCCGCGCCACGTCGGCCGAACTGAT
>JALSRY010000719.1 GCA_026984555.1 Phycisphaerae bacterium | reverse complement strand
TCTTGCATAGAACGGACCTTTATCGGCGCCGATCACCATGCGCAAGTCCAGCGTCTCGCGCGG
Organism: Phycisphaerae bacterium; assembly: GCA_026984555.1. Taxonomy (GTDB): domain Bacteria; phylum Planctomycetota; class Phycisphaerae; order UBA1845; family Fen-1342; genus JALSRY01. Next base: position 1,511 of record JALSRY010000719.1, on the reverse strand, counting down.
CTTGCCGCGCTGACCGTATGGAAGCTGGTAGCCGTAGCTCAGACGGTCATAACCCGCGAAATCGAACCGGTTGAGCCCCGGCCGGGCGCGCTCTTCCTGCCCGTCGTTCGAAGCATCCGGCCCGTAATTGTGCAGCGTGTCTTCCGAATCCCAACTGCTGGGACACACGAACGAACCGGGGCTGGCCAGACCGTAGGTGATCAGCAGGAACAGCGAGCGGCTCGGGTGGCTGCGCGTGGGGCTGGTCTTGGCCGATGTGCGCTCCGCAATGCTTAGAAAATCGTTCGTCCCCATCGTACCGACCCACCGCACGCCGTGCACCGGCGGCACGTTCTCGTCGTCCTCGCGTGCCTCGAAATAGTGGGTCGGAAACCACTCCTTGTAGTCGTTGGCATAAATGTGCATGCCCTGGCCCATGCTGCGCAGGTTCGACGCGCACACCGCGCGCTTTGCCAACTCGCGTGCCCGGCTCAGTGAAGGAAGCAGCACCGCGATCAGCAGGATCGTGATAATCAAGAACCACAGAAGATCAGCCGCGGACAATGCTGCCCTTCGCGACCACGGGGTTCCAAGAGCATGACGCATGATCGTATCTCCCCAACGCCAAGGCCACATGCGACGCCGGCGGCCGCCCGCCCGACACACCGCACGACGAGTCCAGACGCAAACTACATCCTCGAACCCACGGTGGTTGCCCGGCGTGCGCCCCCCTGGGCCCGGCCCGCCGGATACCTCCGCGAACCTCGCTCCCATCCATCCCCGCGCATCATGTGCTTTTGTACCAGGCAAAGCAAGAGTAAACTCCGCGAGCTGCTGTGGCACGCGGAACGAAACGTCGCCTCCCGGTCGAATACCTGCTTCACGAACGGCTCGGGCCTGGCGAGGCCGGTCGGCCCCCGCGCACATGCAACGTGCGGCCGGCGGCTCATCGGCGAGGCGCAACACCATGAACAATGTCGAGCGAGACCGGGCGGCCGCCATCGGCCCGCGACGAGCATGCGGCACCGCATTGGCGTTCGCGCTGGCAATCGTCTGGCTGGGCGGTTGTTCCGGCTACCCCACCGTGCCCTGTCCGCCCCGACTGCACCGCGCCCTCGGCGAAATGCGTTCGGGTTACGGCATCGTCCGGCTCCTCTACGCGACGGATCGACGCCCCACCAGCGCGAACATCCCCAGCCTCTACTACGGCGTGGATCGCGACAAGCAACTCCACCTCGGCTCCTGCGACGTGAGCATACCCGAAACCCACCACTGCGGACGACTCGAAACGCCGCCCATCGTCGGCCTGGGCCGGCCCGATCGCCACGTGATGCTGCTCTCGCTGCCCGCGCCCCTCCAACGACACGACTTCATCACCGAGTTGAATCGCCGACTCACCGATAGCGCGCGCCGGGAGGTGTTCGTATTCGTCCACGGGTACTACACCTCGTTCCAGGACGCCGCGCGACTCACCGCGCAGATCGCCCACGACGCGCAGTTCGACGGTGTCGCGATCTGTTACAGTTGGCCTT
>JALSRY010000718.1 GCA_026984555.1 Phycisphaerae bacterium | reverse complement strand
AGTATCGCCCATTCCGGTAACTCACGCCAGTGTCACAACTTACCACCCCGACCTCACCAACGACACGGCAATGCGCGATGTTCTTGTCCAAACCGCCCCGCGCAAGTAAGCGCAGGATCACTCCCGCGGCGTCGTATCGCTTGCCCCTTCGCCCGCGGTAGCTCGACCGCTGCGAGCCGCCGGCGCACACACGCGGCCGACCGCTCCCGCGCGCTGCGGCGTGTCACACCAGCTCGCACCGCCCGCGAGGCTCGGCCAACGGCCTCCGGCGTGGGATTGCCATCACCCGGCGTCGCGTGTGCCTTCTGCGCAGCTTTTGCGAGCCGCTGGCGTTTTTTCGCGGCGTTTTTCGAGCGTCTCCCGCCGCGATGATCCGAGAAAATCGGGACACGCCGCGCGGCAAGCCCGGCGAGCCCACGTCCGCCGCGCCGCAGGCGTACCGCGAACCGCGTGACGATGGTTTATCAGCTCCGCCGGCGGTGCAGAAAACGAAGCAACCACCCGATACAGCCGGTGTCGCGAATGCTGCTGGCTCGCGGCGGACTGACGGGGCGGAACCACACGACAACCCGGATACCGGCGGCATGGATGCGCCGGCTTCGACCAGAACATGCCCGCGAGGCACCCCGGTCCCCGGTGCGCGGATTCGCGCCGGTCGCGGACGCTGTTTCGGAGGCGACACTCCATGCCCGAACCCCTGCTCACCCGCTACCTGCAACCCCTGCTCGCCGGCCGTCGAGCCGAATGTTTCCGCCTCATCGCCGAGGCACTCGACGCGGGCACCCGCCCCGAACACATCGCCTGCGATGTCGTCTGGCCCGCGATGCTCCAGCTCGATCGGCTCTTTCGCGACGACCGCATCGACGCAGCCATCAACAACATGGCCGCCCGGATCAACCGTACCGTCGCCGACCAGCTCCAGGCGCACCTTCCCTGCGGCGTGCCCAACGGGCGCCGGCTCGTGGTGGTCTGTTCAGACGAGTTGCGCGAAGGAATCGGCGCCGAAATCCTCAGCGACCTGTTCCAGGCCGAGGGGTGGGATGTGTACCTGCTCGGGGCCGACGTGCCCCACGACGAACTGTTGCACACGATCGGCAAGCTCTGTCCCCACGCCCTGCTCATCTACGGATCGCAGCCCCACGAAATCCCGAACGTGCGCCGCCTGGTCGAGATGATTCGCGAGATCGGTGTGTGCCCGACGATGAATATCGTCGCCGGTGGCGGCGTGTATGGTCGCGTCGATGCGCTTTGGCAGGAGATCGGTGCCGATGCCGTCGTCTGCGAACCGCGCGAAGCGCTGCACACCATCAGCACGCTCGAACCGGCCAAGCCCGGTCGCCGACCGCTCGGGATCGTCAAGAAACGCCGGCGCAAACGCAAGGTCGCCGTGTAAGCGCGGCGTTCGATCGGGCGCGTGCGTTTTTTGCAAAACCGCTCACAAAACCATCCGTTTTACTCAACCAGCGTACCAGCGGTTCCGATATGGGTGGGAAACGGTCCGTGCAAGTCAAGGCGAACAGCGAGTAATGGGAGACACCGAACATGCCTATGACCAAGAAGAACTGGAAGACCGGTACGAAGCGCTACGGCACCAAGAACACCCGCACCTCGTATCGCACCCACAGCACCAACACCCGCACCCACAACACCACGAACAAGTCGTTCTCGGGCACCGCGTACAACCCGACGCTCTTCAAGAACTACCAGAAGAACCTCCAGGCCAAGATCGGCTCGTACCGAACCATCAACCAGCAGCTCACCGGCACGGGCAAGGTGACCGCCTTCTCGCCCACCGCCGCCAACAAATGGATCAAGTACGTCGATCAGGGTGCCTACGTCTACAAGTTCAGCAACGCGCAGTTCGCCAAGTTCTTTGGCAAGCAGTGGAACAACCCCACCCCGACGACCGCCTGCCGCTACCTCAAACAGAAGTACGGCCAGGGCATCAAGGCCGTCACCAAGGGCAAAGGCAACAACTGGCTGGTCGTGGCGACTCCCAAGGTCACTGCGCGTCCCTTCAGCAGCTACACCTGGAAGTAAGTAGTCTTTGGGTCGGCGACTCGGGCCGAGTCGCCGACCGCTTCGATTTGGCACGCTGATTCGCCTTTTCGCGGCCCGTCGCAGGATGCGGCGGGCCGCTGTTATGCGCAGCGCTTCCCGAATCCACCAGAAGCCACCCCCCTTTGCGCGGCACCACCACCCGTCGCGATTCGGCTGCTTCCCGACCCGGCTCGCGCTCGTCAGTCGGGCGATCCCGCAGGCAACGCCTACCTCACCGGGGCAAGTGTGCGATCCGGGCATTCGGCCCGCCGCAAGTATGGGTAAACATCAGGGTGGCGCCGGCTCACTCCGCCACACGACACGGACGATCACCCTCGGCTGGTACCGGGGCGGCTGTGTCGGCGGCAACGGCGTCGGCGAGTTGATTGAGGATGGTTTGCCAACTCTGGCAGGTTTGGGGCAGCTCGTACTGGATCAGGTCCGAGAGCAACACCGCGTCGCGGGCCTCGAACGCATCACGCAGCTCGCGCAGCTTGTCCGCGAGATTGTCCAGGTGCTCGCGCACGGGCACGCTGTCACACCGGCGCGCCGTCAGGTCTTCGCCGAGCAGATTCGAGCACTCGAGCAGCGCCCGCTGGCACATTTGCCACGCATCGAGAAACGTCGTAAAGCCCGTCATCGCTTCGGCGATTTTGCCGTCCTGGATATGGCCGGCCGCTTCGGCCTGCTGCGTGCCAACAACGGCGAGCTGGGCAGCCATCTCGCGTAACGCCGACGCGACCAGCTCGTAGCGGTCCGCGCTCGTGAGGTCGATCTGCCCGGTCTCACCCAGCGGCTGCGCCAGCTTCCGCGAGAGTTCCTCGTCGAGCAGTGGCGTTCCGTCGCACACAACGGACACCACCAACCGATCGCCCAGCCGGTGTTGCTGCAATCGATCGATCACAGCCTGCAACGTGTCTTGCGCCGACACGGGCTCGTCCAAGCGTTCGCCGTCCAGAGTCAGGATCATAACAAGTCTCCATCACGCTGGTTATCGGCGCATGTGGGCGGGTGGCTGGCGGACGCGGCGCAAATGTTGCTCACCCGCCCGCGACGGATACCATGACATCGCATGGGAAACGTCCGTCCTCGATGGCTGTCGAACTGGCTCGAACGCCACCAGCACCCCGTCTCGCTCGGGCTCCACCTGGTCGGCATCCCGCTGACGTTGGCGGCGGTCGTCGTCGCCGGCGTGCAGTTGGCCCACTGGCGATGGGATCTGTGGTACCGCCCCGCCGGGCTGCTCGGCGCGGGGTACATCCTTCAGTTTATCGGTCACCGCATCGAGGGAAACGACATGGGCGAAGTCATCCTCGTCAAACGTCTCCTCGGACGCCCGTTCATCGCCGTGGCCCCACGCTACCATCAGCGCTGCGGCGCGCCCGACTCCTCCACCAAACGAAACACGTAGACCGGCTTGTTGGCCCACGCGATGGGGCTCAGCAGCCACGGATCGGCACCAAACTCCACCACCAGCCGGTAATGCCGCGTCCACCACGCCCCCCGCCAACGGCTGGCGTCATCCGCGGTCAGTACAAGCCACGGTGGCAGACGCCGCAATACGTCTTCCGACGGCTGCGTGCGTGGAAGCAGCAGAACCTCGCGATGGGCGAAGTCGATCGGCGGGGTCGCGTAGGGCGCCGGAACCTGCACGACCGCGACGGGCTCGCTCGGCGCGACGTTCGCTTCGAGAAACACGGCCGCGCGGTGGCGTGACTCGCGCTCGAAGCGCGCGTCGATCGCGAAATTGCGCACGTATGCGGGCGTGCGCATCGTGAGCAGAATCAGCAACGTCGCGATCACGCTACGACCGGCGTGGCGCCGGGAAACGTCCGCGATGAGGATGGCGCTGCCGACGGCCAGCAACACCGCGGGCAAGAGCAGGAAACGTGCGAACTCGGCCGGTTTGTGCGCCCCGATCGCGACGCACAGCAGAACCAGGGCGATTCCGGGAGCGATTACGGCCGCCGTTTCGCGTGGCCAGCGCCGCCACGACCGCACGAGCGCCAGCAAACCGGCGATCGTCACCACCGGCCCGCATCCCTCGATCAACAGCGACGCGACCCGCCACACGCCAGCGAGCAGGTTCCCGGCGTGGTACATGGCGGTCGAGTTGCCCAGGTTCCCCGCCAGGGCCGCCCGGTTGCACAGCGCGTTGTACGCCACGAACGGGTTGGTCACGACGAACACGACAAGCGCGAGCAGGCCCGCGGCGACGAGCGGCTTCCACCGCCGGGGTCGTCGAACCAACGCGAGCACCGGCCAGAGCAGCGCCCCGGCCACGCCGGTGAGCACTAGTCCGAAAGCATAGCCCGCCGCCAACCCCAGTCGCACGGCGTCGCGTCGCCGGCCGAGCGCGAGCCAGTCGAGGGCGGCGAGTATGGCCCACAGCAACAGGCAGACAGCGGGCAGGTGGGGTTTGGCCTCGAGGACGCCGGTGATGAACACGGGGCTGGCCGCCACGAGGACGAACGCGACCCAACCCGCCGTTCGCCCGCCGGCCCGCCGGGCCAGGCGCATCGCGGCGACGAGCAACAACGCCCCGAACAGGAGCGTGACGAGCCGCGCCGCGAGGTAGAACCGCGCAAAGAGCTCCGGATTGGCCAAGTATGGGGCGGGGTCGCTCGATAGTCGCGTCAGCCCGAGCAGGTGGCTCAGCTCGACCGCGGCCCCAACGAGGTAGATGAACCCGCCGCCGTACTGATACAGATGGGGGTCGAGATCGCCCGCGCGGGGGTTCATGCGGCTCAGGGCCTGGAAGGTGATCATCTCGTCGGGCTGTCGGGTGTAGAGGCGATAACGCAGGAGGATTTCGCCGCGGCGGGCGTCGTCGGCGGTGAGATCGACGATCCCATGATTCGGTGCGAGCGGATTCAGGTCGGTGTCGGCCCCGCCGAGGCGCCGGCGCCGGGCCTGGAGCGCCCGGCCGGCGTCGTAGCGTTCCGCGGGCCAGGCCGGCGCGCCGCCGAAGAGGGTCGGGTCGTAGCGGCTGGTGGGCAACCCCCACGGCAAGAGCGGTGTCATGGCCGCCAGCCACAGAACGATTGCGATCCAGGTATGCCAGGCGTGGTGGCGGTTGGCAAGGGGCGGTTTTCTGGACGTGCGCGGGTTCATGACGTTTTCGCAACATGGAGCCACACATCGAGCACGCCCAGCCCGCCGAGCACGATGCCGACGATCCCGTTGACCGTGAAGAAAGCGAGGTTGACGCGGCTCAGATCGTCGGGGCGCACGAGCGCGTTTTCGACGATCAGCAGCGCCGCCACGCAGCCGACGCCAACGAAGTAGGGTGTGTGCAACCCCGCCGCCATCCCGACCGCGACCAGCGTGGTGACGGTGACGGCGTGAAACGCCCGGGCGAGCCACAAGGCGGTGGGGATTCCGAAGCGGGCGGGAACGCTCTCGAGGCCGACAGAGCGGTCGAATCCGGCATCCTGGCAGGCGTAGATCAGGTCGAAGCCGGCGATCCAGAAAGTGACCGCCGCCAGCAGAAGCCACGCGGGCGCTCCGAGCGTCGCGGGGTTGGTCGCGATCCAGGCGGCGACCGGCGAAAGCGCGATGCCCGCCCCGAGGACGATGTGCGAAAACGCCGTGAAGCGTTTGGTGTACGAGTACAAGCACAACAAGCCGAGCACGGGCAGGCTCAGCACCAGGGGCCAGACGTTGCCGCGTAGCCACCAGAATCCGCCACAGCCCGCCACGAATGCCGCCGCCGCCACGAGGAAAAATACCCACGCAGCCCGTCGGCTGATTCGTCCGGCGGGTAGCGGGCGTCCAGCGGTACGCGGGTTGAGCGCGTCGTAGCGAACATCGACGATGCGATTGAATGTCATCGCGGCGCTGCGGGCGGCCACCATGCACGCCACGATCAGCCCGAGCAGCGGTGCATCGGGCAACCCGGGCCGCGCGGCCAGAAACGTCGCCAGCAACGCAAAGGGCAGCGCGAAAACCGAGTGGCTGAACTTCACCATCTCGCCCCACGTGCGAACCTGGGCTGCCATGCGGCTCATCGGGTTTCCTCCCCCGCGTCGGGCGCGTTGCCGGCGGGTCGCATATCGGCGTTTAAGGTAGCAGCGCGGGTGGCGCGCGGCCAGCCGAGGTCGGGCAGTGTACGAGCAACCGGGAGAAGCGGAGGCACGGGCCGAAGGCGACGATCAGCGTCGCCGGCGCGCGAGGCGTAGCGGGATCCACGCGGCGATGCCCGCCAACAGGACGGGGAAGACGCAGGGGATGCCGGCCGCAAGCGAGCGCGCCGGCCCGGAGCCCCCTTCGGTAGCGTGGTCGTCACCGCCCGCGGCGTCGGAAGCGTTTTCAGTTTCACCGGTTTGTGGTGCGGGAATCTCCGCCGAGAACAGCGTCTCGGGGACCACATCCGGGCCGTTGCTCTGCTCGGGAGGCGCGCCGCGATAGGTCAGGCGCACATCGCCCGCGGGTGTGACGTCGATCACCACGTACCCGCGCCGATTGCTTTGGGCAAACGCGTACCCGCCGGCAACTTTCAGTCGCCGCACGACCATCCGTTCGAGCCACCCCAGTATGCCGCGAACGACGGGGCCGTTGGGGAGGTTCAGGTAGGCGATGGGAAAATCGACGAGCGTCTGGCGCATCGTCTCCATTCCCAGCGGGCCGACGACCGCCTCGACCACCCGCACGCCGTGGGGCAGGCGATAATCGCGCCGATGCGACGCAAACCACGCGGCGACATCCGGGTTGTACCAGTTGGAGTGGAAATCGGTGGTCAGGAAAATGATGCCGGTGATTTGGTTCGCGTCGATGAATTCGAGCAACTCGCGCCGTTCGTGGTCGTAGCCATCCCAACGGTCGTACGGAAACACGCCAAGAAACCCCAGCGGCACGCCGTTGACCACGAACTTGACGCGGGCCGTGGAGGCGGCGAGCCCGTGTTCGAGCCAGTCGAGCTGACGGGAGCCGAGCATCGTACGCGGTGCGGAGAGGGCCTCGACACAAGCACTGCGCCGCGTGAGCGGTCCCAGAATCGTCCCCAGCGGATCGAGGTTTCCGCCACAAGTCTCCTCGGCGGAAACATCGCGGTATTGCCGCTCGTCGAGGATGAAGAACTCGACGCTGGAACCCCAGCGAAAGCTGCGGTACTCGCGGTAAGGGTCGTCGGACGTGTCGGCTCGCGCGACGGGCATGTACTCGAAAAACGCGCGGTAGGCATCCTCGATCTGCGCGGGAGGGGTGGTGGGCACGCCGCCGGCGTAGTCGTTTTCCACCTCGTGATCGTCCCAGCCGACCCACAGGGCGGTCGAGGCGAGCAGGCTTTGCATGTACGGGTCGCGCCGAATCTCGCGGTATTTCTCGCGGTACTGCGCGAGTGTGCGCGCCACACCCACCCGACTGGCGGGATCGTCGGCGTAGATCGTGTCGCCCATCCAGATGAACAAATCGGGATGTTCGGCGGCGGCGGGACCGGCCAG
>JALSRY010000717.1 GCA_026984555.1 Phycisphaerae bacterium | reverse complement strand
GCGCAATCGAGCGGCGTCCGCTACGGGTTCTCGCGGAACATCTTGAGTCGCTTTTCGAGATCGGCGGTCATTTGCGGATCCCTGCCGTCTTTTTTCGCGAGCTCGACGGCCTTCTCCTCGACCTTGAGGGCCTTGGCCTTCTTGCCGTTTTTGAACAACGCCAGCGCGTAGGTATCCAAGATCGACGGGTTCTCGCCTTTCGTCGCCTTGTTGGCGGCCTCGGCGGCCTTGAGCGCCAAGGCGTAGTCGCGGTTGGCGATGCCGTCCCTGGTGAGGATGTCCCAGGCGAAGCGGTTCATCAGGCCGGGATTGTCACCGCCGAGCTTGATGATCTCGGCCCCGACGGCGGCGGCCTCGGCCTGCTGGCCCGATTTGGACGCGAGCGCGAAATACTTGTTGAAGAGCGAGAAGGTTTTCTTCGCTTGCAACGCTTTCGCCTTCCGCTCGGCCATCATTTTCTTCGCCGCGGGCACGCCGAACTTGCCCGCGATGACCTGATCGATGATCTTGTCGATCCCGGCCATCGGGTGGTCATGCCAGATGATGTGCCCGGTTTGGTCGATGATGAACGCGTGGGGGATTCCGTTGACGCCGAACGCTTTCATGTAGGCCTTCGACGTCTTTCGGCCGTCATCGACGGCGACGGTGTATTCCATCTTGTCGCCCATCTTCTCGACGAACTTCCGCACGACGTTCACATCCTCGGTGCTGACGCCGATGAACGTGACGTTCTTGTCTTTGTACTTCTTTTGCATTTCGGTCATGTGGGGGATGCTGGCGCGGCAAGGGGGGCACCAGGTGGCCCAGAACTCGACGACGTAAACGTGCTTCCCGTCGGCCTTGGTGACATCGACCGGGTTGCCCTTGACCCATTTCTTGATCACGAGACCGGGCGCTTTGTCGCCGATTTCGCCCGCGAACGCGCCCGCCGCCAGGCCACACGCCGCTACGATCGCCAGAATACGCTGAACTGGTTTCATGCAGATTCTCCTCGATAACCACTTGGCCTTTTCGTGCTCGCCGGAGCGCACCGGCCATCGGTCCTTCGGCCGATCGAACCCGCGCACCCAGAACATAGTACCGGCAAAAACCGCCCAGATAGTCGCCCGGACGAAAAAACTCGCGCACCGGCGCCACGACGCGTTTTTCACGAACATTCGGGCGCAACGGCGGAATTCCCTCGTGACGAACCGGGCACGGCTGCAACGACGGCCGCAGAGCACGGTATAAACCGCTACGGGAGCGTTACGCGCCGCCGGCGCTGACCGTTCCCGAACGACCATGCGCCGCGATCCCCTCGCGGGCCGGCCGTCTAGGCGGACTGGTCGCGGCGCGTTAGGATTCGCGTCATTGTTTGGCAAGCGCTACGGAGTGATTCATTCGATTCCCTTTCCAATCAGGGTAGAACGATGAGGCATGCAAGACTGTCGGGCGGAATGGCAATCGCGTTGCTCACCGCGGTTGTGTTGTACCTGGGCAACCCGGCCCTCGGCCAAACCGGAGCCGATCAGCCCGCATCCGGCGCAGCGCCGGCATGCGCCGCCGCCCACACGCGGCCGGCGTCCTCGTGCTCCTCCGGTGCGCACGCGACCGCGGCCCACTGTCCCGACCTGTTGCCGCGTCTGCCCGTCGGCAGCCTCACCTGGATCGGATTCGTTGTCATTCTCCTGCTCACTGTCCAGACGCGGCCACTGCTGACGGGCCGCACGATCGACGGGGTGGTGTTGGCGCTGACGGTCCTGCTGCTCGCCTGGCGTCACAACACCGCCGTCTACGCCGGCGACCCGACGGGCCACACCGTGCGGTGGTGGGCCTACCTGCTCCTGACCGCATCCGCGCTCTACTGGTTCCTGCGCGGCTTCTGCCTGCTGTTTTCGCACAAACTCCCGACATTCTCCCCCAATCTTGCCCCGCGGGCGATGGTGATCCTGGTCATCGCCGGCCTCGCGGTCGCAACCAGCACGCTCATCCACGCTCCCGTCAGTGACGCCTCGAAAGACGGCCTCGTCGGCGGCATCTGCATGGCCGACACCGGGCTGCTGCCCTACGGCGATGCGATCAAGCACGAAGCCCGCTCGCCCCTGCTTTACATGCTCCACGCCGGCGTGGTCAAGATGATCCGCCCCCACTACGAGCCTGCCGAGGGGCCGAGTGAGATGTACTGGGTCGATCGTGCCGCCTGGCTGCGAGACGTGACCTGGAACACCCTGGACCCCGAGCCGATCTGGATCGCCAACGGCATCCTGCTCGCGGCCCTGCTGCTGGGCCTGTGGGTCGCCGGCACACGTCTGCACTCGGCCAGCGTGGGGGCGGTACTGGTGGCGATTACGTGCTTCTTCCCCGGATCGCTCGAGGGATTCTCTCACCCCGAGATCATGCTGCCGACCGTGCTGGTGACGTGGGCGGTCGTGTGCATGACGCTGCCGGGCGTCGGCGGGCTGCTGTCGATGTTCCTGTTGGTCCTGGCGGGCATCGCATGGCCTTGGGCCTGGCTGCTGCTACTGCCGGTCCTGGCGTGGTTCCTGCGCCGTGGTGCCAACGGCCTGGGCGCCGTGGTCGGGCTGCTCGCGGGCATCTTCGCCGTCGTCGTCGGCGCGACCGTCTGCACGGCGCCGACGCTGCCCCGGATCGAGGCGGCGCTGGCCAGCCCGCTCAACGCGCCACGTTACGTCGCGCGGCTGCGCGACGACGGCACGGTCGTCATCGAGAAAAACCCCGACGCCCCCCAGGCCGACGATGCCGCCGGCGGAATCAAGGCCCGGTTCTGGAAAATCCTGCTCGATCAGGACAAGGTCACGCTCGGCTCGACCACGATCCACCTGGCCCTGCCCAACGGCGTTTCCGCGAGCACGGTGCTCTACCGCGAGGTCGCCGCGGCCGATGACGCCACCCGCGAGCTGCTTCAGACCGCCTACCGCGAGGCGGTCGCCGCCTCCGGGAAGGGAACTCGCGGGTGGGTCGCGCTGCGAACGCTCATCGAGGACACCTGGAAACCCCGCCTCGAACCGAGGCTCACCGAGCTGGGCACGTGGGATTTGCTCTCTGCCAGCAGCACCAACGCCAAGGCCCGCTGGGTGCTTATTCGCCGCATCACCAAGGTCACGCTCGCCTTGCTCTCGATCGTGGTCGCGTTCTTGCTGATTCGGGGAGAAAAGCCCCAATTGCAGCACCTGGTTGGCGGCATGCTCGTGATGGTCGCCGGCACGTTGCTCGTCAGTATGCAGGGGGCGGTGTCGAACTGGGTTTGGCTGATGCCGGCGGCGCTGGCCGTGTTGGCCGTGCGCGGAGCGACCCCGCCGGCGCAGGCGCCCGCGGCCCAGACCGTCCCCGAATCGCCACTGCCTGATCTTGGCCCCGCGCCACGCATCACCGTCGAGGATTGACCCCCGCGGCCGCGCGCGGTAATCGTGCCGCATGAAGCCACGAGAACGCATCGCGATCCTGGATTTCGGCAGCCAGTACTCGCAGCTCATCGCGCGGCGGGTGCGTGAGAATCACGTATATAGCGAGCTCCTGGCACCCGACACACCCGCCGCACAGGTTAGCGACTCGGGCGTCCAGGGGATCATCCTCTCGGGTGGGCCGGCAAGCGTGTACGACACCGGTGCCCCCCGCTGCGATCCGGGCATTTTCGAGCTTGGCGTCCCCGTCCTCGGGATCTGCTACGGTATGCAGATCGCCTGCGAGACGCTGGGAGGCCAAGTAGACGCCGGCGACACACGGGAATACGGCCGCGTGCGTCTCCGCGTCACCCGGCCCGAGGGGGTCTTACGCCACCTGCCCCCCGAAACCTCCGTCTGGATGAGTCACGGGGACGTCGTCACGCGCGTTTCGGAAGCATTCGAGAGCCTGGCCCAGACGCGTGCCTGTCCGTTCGCCGCGGTCCGTCACCGGAGCCGGCCGGTTTTCGGCGTGCAGTTTCACCCCGAGGTCACGCACACCCCCCTCGGCCGGCAGATCATCCGCAACTTCATCTACGACATCTGCGGCTGCACGGGCGACTGGCAAGTCACCAACGTGATCGAGGGCATGGTGAACGACATCCGCGCACAGGTCGGCCCCGATGCCCGCGTCATTTGCGGCCTCTCGGGCGGCGTGGACAGCGGCGTGGTGGCCGCCCTGATCCACCGGGCCATCGGCGATCGACTGACGTGCATTTTCGTCAACAACGGCCTGCTTCGCCGCAACGAAGAGAGACTTGTCGAAGCGACCTTCCGCGACCATTTCGGCATCCCGCTGCGCGTCGTCGACGCCTGCAAGCGTTTTCTCGACGCGCTCGCGGGCGTTACTGACCCGCAGGAGAAGCGCAAGATCATCGGCCGCGAGTTCATCGAGGTCTTCCAGCACGAGGCGCGCTCGATCGCGGGCGCCCGCTTTCTCGCCCAGGGCACGATCTACCCCGACGTGATCGAATCCGGCCACGGCCCCACCGGCAACGCTGCCGTCATCAAATCGCACCACAACGTCGGTGCCTTGCCCGAAAAGCTCGGCTTCGAGCTGGTCGAACCCCTGCGCATGTTGTTCAAGGACGAGGTACGGCTGGTCGGCGAGGCGCTCGGCATGGCCGAGGACATCGTCTGGCGTCATCCCTTCCCCGGGCCGGGCCTGGCCGTGCGGATTTCCGGGGAGGTCACGCCCCAGCGGCTCGAACTGCTCCGGGCCGCCGACGAAATCGTGCTCGAAGAACTCACCGCGGCCGACTGGTACCGCAAGGTCGCCCAGGCGTTCGCAGTGCTGGTGCCCGTCGCCAGCGTGGGCGTGATGGGCGACGGGCGCTCGTTCGAAGGGCAGCACATGGTGGTCGTGCGGCTGGTCGAGACCGCCGACTTCATGACCGCCGACTGGGTGCGGATCGACTACGATGTCCTCGCGGCGATGAGCAATCGCATCATCAACGAGGTCGCCGGCGTCAACCGCGTCACCTACGACATCTCCAGCAAGCCACCGGCGACGATCGAGTGGGAATAGCGACGCCGCAACCCGTACCCGGAGGACCGAAAGTACGATGGCAAAATCCACTCCCATCCGTTTCGGCATCTGCGGCCTGGGCTTCATGGGTCGCCAGTACTTCGCCCATCTTTCCGAACACCCCGATACCGTCGTCGTCGCCGCGTGCGATCGCGACGCGGACCGGCGAGCCGGCCGCTGGACCGACCGCGTGGGCAACCTGAGCACCACCGGAGGGGAGACGGTGTGTTTTGACGGCATCGCCGGCTACGAGCGCTGGGAACAGCTCGTCGCGGACGAGACGGTCGAGGCCGTCGCGGTCACGTTACCGACCACCTTCCATGCGGATGTGTGCGTTGCAGCGCTGGAGGCCGGCAAGCACGTGATCTGCGAGAAACCGATGGCGCTTGCGCTGGCCGACTGCGACCGCATGATCGCGGCGGCGAGGCGAAGCGGGCGGACGCTGATGGTCGCGCAGTGCATTCGCTTCTGGCCGCAGTACGAGGAAATCAAGCGGCGGGTGGACGCCGGCGAGGTCGGCGCGGTGCGGTTCGTTCGGCTGCGCCGGCTGGCCAGTCCACCAGACTATTCGGCCGGCGGCTGGCTGATGAACGCGAAACGCAGCGGCGGAGCCCTGTTCGACCTCCACGTACATGACGCGGACTTCGCGCAGGTGTTGCTCGGGCTCCCCGAGCGCGTCGCCGCCGTCGGTGTGCGTGGTCCTTCCGGCGGCATCGACCAGGTGGCGGCGACGTACAGGTACGCGGACGGACGGTACGCCGTCGTCGAGGGTGGTTGGATGTTCACACCGCCGTGGCCGTTCGAGATGGCCATCACGGTTGCGGGCGAAGACGGCACGCTGGACTGGAGCATGCGCCGCGGGCCGGACATCCTGCATTATTGCGGGGGCACCGAGGCCGAAACCATCGCCGTCGCGGAGCAGACCGGCTGGCAGCGTGAGCTGGATTATTTCGTGCGCTGCGTGCGTGAGGACCGCCCCGTCGATCGCTGCCTCCCGGAATCCTCGCGGGCGAGTATCGCGCTCGTGCTCGCAGAAGCCGCCTCGATCGAACAGCGGCGCGAGGTTTCCTTCGGCCAACCATGACCGCCGCTCGGAGCGCCGGCGCGTGCTCGTACTCCGCTCGTGAAAAAAAGCGGTCCCCCCTCGCAAAAAGGGGGACCGCGATGTGCTGTCACGGCAGTCGTCGCAGACCGACGCGGCGCCCGGCCCGGCCGCTGCGATCAGCGATGACCCTGCGTTTTCTGCGTGGTTGGCACGCGCACCGGCTTGGTCCCGGTCCCCTTACCCTTGGGCAACGGCCGAAGCTTGATACCCGGACGGGTGATGCGCGTGCGCGGCTTGTACTCGGCGATGGGGATCGTCACTTCCGGCATCGTCGGGCACGAAGTCTTGAAGGTGATCTTGTCGCCACCGGGGGCGAGCTTGCAATTGGCGGGGATGTTCACCTCGACGCGGAACTGCCGCCCCGGGCGTACCTCCTTGACCTCAACCTTGATATCCGGGTTCGTACACTTGATGTCACTGATCTTGAGGACCTCTTTGGTATTGTTGCGCACCGTAATGAGGCGGCGCTGCTGCCTGGCCCGGTTGCCGAACAACAGCAGGCGGTTGGGGTAGACGTCCACGTCGCCCATGACGAAGACCGACGCCGTGACCGAAAGCTTCGGCTGGGCCTTCACGCCGGTAGACATCTCGATTCGCCCGCTGTTACCGCCCCGCCGGGGTTTGGACGCCAGCGTGACGGTCAGCTCGAATTTCTTGCCCGGCTCGATCGTCTTGACCTCGGCATGGAACACGGGGTTCGTGCTGTGCACGTCGGTGATCGTTGCCGGCTCTTTCATGTTGTTGACGATCGTGATCTTGCGCACGAGCGATTTTTCCGTCGCGTTCTGGAGCGTCACGCGGCCGAAGGACGCGCTTCGGGGCGTCGCTGCCACCGGCATCCACACCTCGCCCTTGATCGTCAGGCGCACGACGGAATCCTTGCCCGGGATGTTGGTGTACACGGTCGCCGTCTTGGTGAGATGGCCGTTGCGGTTGCGGGTCGAGACGGTCAGGGGAATCTTGCCGATGGCACCAGGCTGCACGATCCGGTCATACTGACCGGCTACGGTGCAGCCTCACCCCGGCTTGACTTTGAGGATTTCGAGCGGACCGTTGCCGGTGTTCTTGAACGTGAACGTGTGGGTGATCTTTTCACCCGAGCGCACCCGCCCGAATTCGTACACCGGATCGATCAGCTTGATCGCGGGCACCTCGCCCGGCTTGAGCACGACCGTCGGCTTGGGAATCCCACCGGGGCGACGTCGACCGGCCGCCGGCGCCTTGCGCCCGCGCGCGGGCCGACTGGTCGCAATCGGCGGTGGCAGCGGATGCCTCACCGGCCGCGAAGCCACCGGCGAACGCGGCCCGGTATGCACCGGCTGGGCTCGCACCTGCGGCGTGACCGCGAACACGAGCCACAATGCCAAACACCCCCCGCTCCACCACGCGAACGTACCGCGAAACGGATTCGATCTCATGAACGTACTCTCCT
>JALSRY010000716.1 GCA_026984555.1 Phycisphaerae bacterium | reverse complement strand
TCGGATCGGCATGCATCACGTGGCAGGGCTGACAAGCGTCGGCATCCGCGAACCCATCCTTGCGGAGAATCTCGACCGCGTGCCCGAGTTTGCGAATCGTCACCATGTCCGCGTGGCACTTCAGGCACAACGTCTGCTCGTGGGAACCCGCCGGCGCGCGCAGCAGGCGTGACGAAGCCGCACCGCCCGTGTGCGGGTCGTGGCACGTTTCACAGCCCAGCACCTGCGCATCGGCCCCGCCGGGCGACGCGAACAGCGGCAAGCCCGATTCGACCGCGGCCGCGTTGGCGGTAGTCGGATGGACGAGCGACAAATCGACGCTCGTATCGGGAGTCGTGTTCGGATGGCAGGCCAGGCATGCCCCGTTGGTGGCTGTGGGGCCGCCGACGGGCGCGACGCGGAACGGCCCGGTCTGCTCCGTACCGTGTGTACGATGGCACGACAAGCACGGATCGCGCCGCTCGAGCTCGACCGGGGCGTGTTCGGGCGGGTTGCGCTCGAAATCATGCGGCCCGCCGGCCACCGTGGCCTGGTCTTCGTGGCACCGGAGACACAACCCCGGCGGCTCCTCGACGAGGAAGTTCCTGCAGGTCGTGTCGTGCGGGTTGTGGCACGCGGTGCAACGCTCGTCGGGATGGTTGTACGCATCGAGCGCCTTCTTGCGGGCCACGCGGTCGGCTTGGTGACAGGTGACGCATTCGCCGGCCGGATCGACCGGGCTTTGTTCGACGGGCCGGGCGAAGTTGTGAAACAAGTGGCAGGCGCTGCACACGCCGCCTTGTTCGGGCGTCTGGCCGTACTGGTTCTTCTCGTCGGGGAAGTTGGTCCGCAGGTCGTGAGCGCCGCCGACGACGACGCGCTTGTCGTCGTGGCAACGCAGGCACATGTTTCCGCTCACGTCGCCGAACGCGAGGATGTAGCGGTGGCTGGGTGCCTGGTGCATCTTGTGGCACGACAGGCAGATCAACCGTCCGTCGGTGCTCGTCAGCCCCCCCACCTGTTCGACCGCGGTTTTCTGCGACTCCGAGAGCTTGGCGAAGGGGTGGGGTGGCTTGAGGTTTTCAGCACGGAACATGCCCGGCCGCATCTGCTCGTGGCACGCCAGGCATAGCTGGTTCGAGTCGATCTTCGCCACCAGCAGCAGGTCGCCCTCGGCGCCGTGACCCTCGTGACAGACGAAGCAATCGATCTCGTCCGACCCCGCGGTGATGCGCGCCCCGGCCTGCACGAGTTGTTCGGGGACCGGCCGGTCCATCTTGCCCAGCGGGTGCATGCCGTGCTCGGGACCGGCCCCGAACTGCGTATGGCACTTGACGCAAAGCGTGGCCGGCTTGCCGTCGGTCCGCAAGAATACCGCGTCCTTGAGCACGTTGCCCGAGCCGCCCCGCGTGTGGGCCGAGTGACACGTGCGGCAGACGATCTTGCCGTCGAGCAAGGGGAGATCCTCGGGCACGGTGATGTTCTGCGGCGGCTCGAAGTCGATGCGGTGTCCGTGTTCGCCCCAGACCGGGCGGCGGGAATCGACGACCGAGCCGTCGTGGCAACCCAGGCAGTTTCGGGGGCGCGTGACCGCGGGGTG
>JALSRY010000715.1 GCA_026984555.1 Phycisphaerae bacterium | reverse complement strand
GGATGGCGTGGGTTTCATGGATGACACGGGGGGATGGAGGAAAGGACCGCATGGCGGAGCACGCGCGGGGACAATCGAAAATCGAAGATTGGAAATCGCAGATCAAAGATTGGCCGCCTGGACTTTCGAACGGTGGATTTCGTGGAGGGGAGGAAAGAAGGGGATCGAATCGTGGACCGTACGCAGGCAGATCGCAAATCAAGAATCGCAAATCGGAAACTGAGCGCGCAGGGCGCGGGTGACGGCGATGGGCCGGAACGAAGGGGGTGACGCGGCGCGATCGCGGCACGCCGAAGGATCGCCGAAGCGGCCCCCCTTCATCCCTTGCCGGCATTCCCATTCATTCATGAAAAAGACCGGGGAGGTCGGGCCTCCCCGGTCTTGCGTTTTCAACTGCTCCAGCCCTCAGGGCAGCCGCACCAACTGGTAGTAGGCCCGGGCCTGGTCGGCCGGAATGGTCACCGTGTTCAGCCCGTTGGCTTGCACGGCGCGCGCCGCGACCGGCGCCCAGGTGATCGGCGCGTCCAGGCTGTCCGTCCCCACCAGGCAATAGGTGATGGCGCTGAGCGGCCAACTGATCTGTACGTTGGCCCCATCCCGCACCACGCTCAGCGTCGGCGCCGGCGGCGCCGGCGGACGATAGGCCGGGATGCCTCCAGCCGCGTTCACCGCCACATACGTGCTCGGCCCGGTCTGCTCCCAGAACTCGACGTTGGCTCCGCCTCCGCCTTGCTCCCAGATCAGCCGGATCGGATACAGCCCCGCTTCCGGCACCGCCACCGGGAAGATGATGTCCGCCCCCGGGCCCGGCGAGCCGCGCCCCCCGTTGAACTCGCTCAGGATCACCCCGTTGGCCGGATCGTCCGGCCCCCGCGACGGCATCACCCGATACCCGTCGTCGCTGTTCACGCTCAGCCGATACATCCGGTGCGGCTCCAACTCCAGATACATCAGGAATTCGGCCGCGATGTTTTCTTCGCTCCCGCTCGGTCGGCCCGGGAACACTACGTCGCCCGCTATGCGCCCGAAGTCGCCCGTGTCGCTGCTCCGGTGGTAGTTGATGATGTTCGTCTCCACCGTGCACGGATGGGCCACCAGGTTCGGCAGCGGCAGCCCGCTCGCCGCGTCCAGCGCTTCCAACCCCGCCAGCAACGCTTCGGCGAAGTCGTTGTCGTTGGGAATGCTCACCCCCACTTGCACCCACCGCTGGTCAAACCCGCGCTGGCTCAGGCTGCCCACCGGCAGCATGTTCGCCGTCGGCAGGATCACCAGGTTGGCCACGTCGTTGGTCGTGGTGTCCTGGGCCAGGAACGTCACCACCGTCGGGTCCGGATCAATCGGGTTTTGCGCCAGGTCGCGCACCCCGCTCGACAACCCCGGCCCGCTCGCGCTCAGCGTGTAGCTCGTGCCCACTACCAGCGGCGTGCTCGCGTCCACCAACAGGTCGATCCGCGTCGGCTCCGGCCCCATCTCCGCACCCGCCAGCAAAATCCCCGGCTGGATATCGAAGTTGAACGGATCGGCCGAGCCCGGGTCCAGCGGCTCGTTGAACAACAACACCACCCGATCCGCGCCCACCCCC
>JALSRY010000714.1 GCA_026984555.1 Phycisphaerae bacterium | reverse complement strand
GGAGACGAAGTCTGTAAGGCGCTGGGGGTTTCCGCGACCAACCTGTGGGTGGCGCTGCACCGGGCGCGAGCTCGTCTGCGAGGCTGCCTCGAGGTGCATTGGTTCGACTCGGAAACCGCGGAGGTGCCGTGATGTTGAGTTGTCGCGAGGCCAGCCGGCTGGTTTCCGAGGGATTGGACCATAACCTTCCGTGGGCACAGCGGTTATCGCTTCGCCTCCACCTGATGATGTGCCGGGGGTGTTCCCGCTTTCGCCGGCAGATCGAGGGCTTGGACCGATTCGTGCGCCGGCACCCCGACCTGCCCGAACGGATCGAACCCGAAGCCACCCTTCCCGCCGAAGCGCGCGAGCGGATCAAGGCGGCCGCGCGTCATACCGACCGATAATCCCACTTCCGTTTTTCTCGAATCGTGGTGTAAGGCGCCGCGGCGCTTTTGCGACGTTCCTGCTGGAAGCCCGACGGCCGGCACACGCGGGCCGCGATGACACGGTTGGTTCGTGCGCCACGCGCGTGGTCGCTTGGGACCGGGCGGTCGCACGACTGGGATCAACGTCGCCCGAACGAACAAGAGGAGCATCAACCAGTGAGCACCATGACCGCAACGCGCGAATCTGTCCGGGACTACTACGGACGCGTCCTCCAGCACTCGTCACACCTGAAGACCGACGCCTGCTGTTGTTCGAACCGCATGCCCCATCACCTCAAGCGGATCGTGGCCCAGCTTGCACCCGAGATCACGGAGCGGTTCTATGGATGCGGTTCGCCGATACCGGCGGCAATCGCCGACTGCACGGTGTTGGACCTGGGCTGTGGCACGGGCCGCGACGCATTCATCTGTGCCAAGCTCGTCGGTCCGCGCGGACGGGTGATCGGGCTGGACATGACGGAGGAACAACTGCGCATCGCCCGGTCGCAGGAACGCCGACAGGCGCAGGTATTCGGTTTCGACGAACCCAACACGCGATTCGTACAGGGGTACCTGGAAGACCTGCGCGCGGCGGGCATCGAAGACGACTCGGTGGATGTCGTCATTTCGAACTGCGTGATCAACCTCTCACCCGACAAGCAACGCGTGTTCGCGGAGATTCTCCGCGTTCTCAAACCGGGCGGCGAGCTCTGTTTCGCCGACGTGTTCGCCGATCGGCGTGTCCCGACTGCGTGGATGCAGGACCAGGTGCTGCTTGGTGAATGCCTGGGCGGCGCTCTCTACTGGGAAGACCTGCGGCGGATGCTGCTCGCGCTGGGCGTGCCGGATGTTCGGGTGACGGCCCGGTCGCAGGTAAGGGTTGCGAATCACGAAATCGAGCAGCGGGTGGGCGCGACGAAATTCGAGTCGGTCACGGTGCGTGCATTCAAGCTGAAGGGGCTCGAAGATCGTTGCGAGGACTACGGACAGATCGCAACCTATCTTGGAACAATCCCCCATGCGGCCCACGCCTACCGTCTCGACGATCATCACGAGTTTGTCCGGGACAAGCCGATGCCGGTTTGCGGCAATACGGCGGCGATGTTGGCGAAAACGCGCCTGGCCGCGCACTTTCGCGTGTCGGGAGACCGCTCGCATCATTTCGGACTCTTTCCT
>JALSRY010000713.1 GCA_026984555.1 Phycisphaerae bacterium | reverse complement strand
CAGCTGGACTGGAAACGGGAACGACGCCTACTCGGGGAACCCCATGACCGGAACCCCCGGCAACACCAGCGGCGGAAACAACACCCCCTCCGGCAACGACGGCGCAACCACGCCCACCGCCACGCCGGCACTGTGTGGCGTCGGTACGCTGGCGATGCTTCCCGTGATGATGGCGGGCCTGCTGGGTATGAAAACCGTGTCGCGGCGCAGGCCCGGCAGCAGGCTCTGAGCCGGTCCGATCGCCGAACAAGACCACACATCCTGCCGGGACGCGGCAGGCGGCTGGGCCCGCAGCGGGCCGACCCCGCGCAACCTGCACAGCAGGTTCAGTAAAAAAGCATGATTCCGTTCGGGCCGATCCGCTCGGGCCGACCGGCCAGGATACGCCCGATGGTCCGCCCGTACACGGGTTGGTTGTCGCGGAAGCGTATCACGTCGCGCTGCACGTACTCGCGGACCACGGACGGATTGCGGTGTGCGGTGCGCTCCGTGTCGGTACGCACCGTCCGCTGTACGCGGCGGACGGTGCGCCGAATTCCCGCGGGCCGCTGCGCCTCGCTCTGCTCGACCGCCCGGCCGAGTGCGGCGAGGCTTTCCCGGCGGGCATCGAGCCGCAGGGCGGCGAGCCGGCGGTTCGCCCCGCACCCGGCGGCGAGACCCGCCGCAACCACCGCCATTGCCAGCAGCGGGCGTAGACGCATCCGAGGGGGCGTCTGGTTTTTGACCACTCCGCGTGTGTACACGCTTGCCACTCCTGTCGCCGGTGGCGAACCGATTCGTTCGCGCCGGGTGTTTCCCATGACAGTATACCGTCAACCGGCCCCCGGGTGACCGTTCGCGGTTCCAACGGGTTGTTGCCGCGGGTGTGCGTGGAGTGTTCGCCGATCGGCTCGTCCTCGGCGCCGACGGCATGCGAGGCGGGCGTGCCGCTGCGCAAAAGCGACCCGCAGGTGTGAAAAACGGCTTGATATCGGCTATCTGCACGGTACCATTCGAAACGCACATATACGCGGATCCGTTTCTCATTGAAGGCGATACCGTGATCAAGGACGGCAGCTCAACGGAAGGGATTCCGGTCCGACCGTGGCGGCGTTGCGCGGGGGCGCGGTGCGGGGTTGGTATTGTCCTTCTCAAGTCGATTGCCGGCCTGCAATTCCACCATTCACTTTGTGTGCGTCGCATGGGCTGCGCGGCTCGACCACGCGGCGCGGGTTCCCCAGGGCCGCCCGGGGCGCCGTAGCGCGCCCGTTTTCAGGAGGAGAGTGCAAGCGATGAACCTTACCCCACGTTTGTTGATCCGCCCCTTATCGCTGCTCCTGGTCGTCGCCGTGGCATCGAGCGCCTGGGCCAATCTGCTGGTCGATGCGGGCTTCGAGGATGCCAACATTCCGGTCGGTGATTTCGGACAGGTCGTTGGACCGCCCTTTGATGCGGGCTATTGGGGCGCCGAAAACGCCAACAAGACGGGCGGCGAGAACGGCCTGTCGCCGATCGAGGGCGCGCAGATGCTCCACATGAGCAAACTCGGCGATGTCCAGACACAGGCGTGGCAGGCGGTGGATCTCAACCCGTTCGCCGGCTACATCGACTCGGGCAGTGCCGTCGCGAACTTCAGCGCCTGGTACAACACGCCCGAGGGTTCGCCCGGCAAGGACGGCCCGGCCCATGCCATCGCCACGATCCAACTCTTCGACGATGCCAACGGCTGGCCGAACTACACCGCGATCCAGACCAGCTCGCTCGAACTCGATGAGGACGCGGGAACCTGGGAGCAAATCAACGTCAGTCTCAACGTGCCCGCCGGCACGCGCTGGGCGCTGGTCGAGATCAGCTTCGTGAACGACACGCTGACGCTTTACGGCGGCTACGTCGACCACACCAGCTTTGACATCCCCGAGCCGGCCTCGCTGGCCCTGCTCGGTCTGGGGACGCTCGTGCTGCTGCGTCGCCGGTAGGGTCGGGTCGCGGCGGCCCCGCTCCGCCGCCGCAACCGTTGATGGCTCGGATGACAACGTTTCCACCCCCGCCGGCGTGATCCGTGTCGGTGGGGGTGGTTTTGTTGCGACGGGCCGTTTTCGAAGCGCGCGCGACGGGGCCCCGGAAGATGGGCGCTGCCCAGCGGTCTGAGGAGGCCCGCCGACGTAGCACATCGGTGGGCCGGGCGAGAAAACGCACACCGGCGTTGGCGGGCTTTGCCAGGAGGTACGTGGGGTTGCCAGGCAGGTGGCGAGTCGCTAGACTACCCGGTCTGTACCTTTGGAGAAGGCGTATGTCGATCGATCGTTCCCTGCGCATTCAGAGCTCGCTCGTGCGTCATCGCAACGTGCTGACGCGAGCAGAGCGGATCCAGATCTTGATGGAACGCGGGCGCAAACCCGCTGACGGGGCGCTGCACCTGCCGAAGGTGTCCCACCGCAAGATCAAGGCCGGCAAGAAGAAAGGTCCGAAGGCCGAAGCGGCCGAGGGTCAGGAATCGTAGCGCCGGTGCCGCCCGCTCGTCCCGACGGCGACGTGGGGCGGGCGTGGGTCGCTGCGCCTCGGGCGTGGGGTGCGGTGTTTTGTGGGCTTTGGCCGCCGGGTGGCGCCGGCTGGTTCTGCTGGGTGGTTCCCTCGCGAGTCGAGATGGTCGCGGCGGCGCAGGAAGGCGCCGGGGGGGATGTTGCGCGCCGGACGCGGGCACGAAGTGCGTGGGGAGGCGAGTTTTTCGTCGCCCGGGGCGAACCGATCGCCGATCCGGACGTACTCGGAGTGTGATCATCCGGCGGCGTTGGTGCGCGCTGAATTGACAGGCGACCATCCGTGTTTATATTTTCGCCGGTTACGCTCGCCGCGCGGCTGCGAGAACATACGCAATGTTGGCCTTCATCCATTCCTTTAGTTTCCGCAACGGTGCCACATGGAGCACGATCGTCTATCCCTCCAGGTCGAGACCGGACGGGCAACCACCCAACTGATCGCCACGCTTGTGGGTGGGGTTCTGGTTCTTGCTTCGTTCGTAGCCCGCTGGGTTTACGCGGACACGACCGCGTTGCACGGGGAACAGGTCACGAACTTTTATGCCGACCTTCTGGCGGCTATCGGCGCCTTGCTGTTGGCGGTTCCGCTGTGGGTTCATGCGTTCGAATGCCTGCTGTCCGGGCACATGCACATGGATGAACTGGTGGGGCTGGCGATCCTGGCGGCGTTCGTGACCGGGGAATACCAGACGGCGGGGGTGGTCGCGTTTTTCCTGCTGCTGAGCAACCTGATCGAATCTCGAACAGCCCTCGGTGCCCGCGCCGCGATCCAGGGATTGATGCGGCTCACCCCCACGAAGGCCCGGCGGCTCCGCGAGGACGGTTCCGAGGAGGAGGTCGAAGCACACAACCTGCGGCCCGGAGACATCGTCATCGTTCGCCCCGGCGACAACATTCCCGCGGACGGGGTGATCGTCAAGGGCAGCTCGACCATCAACGAGGCCAACATCACCGGCGAATCGCTCCCCGCCGAAAAGGGCGAGGGTGACGAGGTGTTCGGTGGGACCAGCAACGTCACGGGGGCGATTCACATCCGCGTCGCCAAGGCCGGTGCCGACACGACGCTCGGCCGGGTGCAGGATCTGATTCTCGACGCGGAACGCTCGAAGATCCCGCTCATGCGGTTGATCGACCAGTACGCGGCGTGGTACACACCGATCACGCTGATGATCGCGGGGGTGTTGTGGTTTTTCACGCGGGACATGAACAAGACGATCTCGTTGCTCGTGATCGCGTGCCCGTGCGAGCTGATCCTGGCGACGCCGACGGCGGTGGTGGCGGCGTTGTCGGCCGCGGCTCGGCTGGGGGTGTACATCAAGGAAGCGAGCAATATCGAGTGGGCCCGCAAGCTCACGGCGATCGTGCTGGACAAGACGGGTACGCTCACGACCGGCGAGCTGGCCGTCACGCGGTTGATGCCCGCGCCGGACGTGGATCCCGCCGAGCTGGTGACAGTGGCGGCGTCGCTGGAGAAGCTGAGCACGCACCCCGTGGCCCGGGCGATCCGCAGCGTCGCCGAAAAAGCCCGCATTCAACTGCACGATGCCGGCGATTTCGAGGAAGTCTCGGGCAAGGGCGTGCGGGGCAAGGTGGACGGGCGCAACGTGCTGGTCGGGCGGCGAACGTGGGTCACCGAACAGGGGGCGGACCTGACCAACCTGGCCGGGGAGAAATACCAGGAGCCGGAAGGGCTCAGCACGCTTTACGTCGTGTACGACGGGCGCTGCTTGGGCTGGATCGGTCTCGAAGACCGCACGCGGCCGGAAGCCCGCCAAGCCCTCGACGAATTGCGTCAGATGGGCATCCACGAGCTCATCATGGTCACGGGGGACCGCTGGTCGGTGGCGCGCCGGGTCGCCAAGGAGATGGGCTGCTCGGACGTGCAAGCCGAAGTGTTGCCGCAAGACAAGCTGGCGCTGGTGCACGCGCTCAAGAAGCGCGGGCACACGGTGGCGGTGGTCGGCGACGGCGTGAACGACGCGCCCGCGCTGGCGGCGGGCAACCTGGGTATCGCGATGGGGGCGGCGGGCAGCGATGTCGCCATGAACAGCGCCAGCGTCGCACTGATGAGCAGCGACCTGCGCCGGCTCCCATTCCTGGTGGGGCTGAGCCGGGCCACCACCCGGATCATCTGGCAAAACCTGATCTTCGGCGTCACCTACATTCTCTTGGGTGAAATCCTGGTAGCCTTCGGTTTGATCACGCCGATGATGGCCGCGATGCTCCACACGCTGGCCTCGGCCATCGTGGTCTTCAACAGCGCCCGTATCGTGCGGTACGGCGAACACATCGCGGCGCACGTGCCCCAACGACACGAAGACCAGTTACCCCCGGAAGAATCCGGCCATGTAGCCTTGCAGCCTGTGGGTTAGGGCCAGACGGCATGACGCGCATTCGTTTCCAACGACTGGCCGCAAACCGGGCCGCGGCGCGAAGCGCCGCTCCGGCGGGCCTGCGCGGACCGGCGCGAGCTCGGCCGCGCGTGGGCTCAACCGACCTCGCGCGTCTGGAACAGTGCCACCCCGCCGGCCAGCACCGCCGCGATGTAGATGCCGGCATACGCGCAGACGCGCCGGACGTGCGCCGCGGGGATGTCGATTTGCTGGGTAATCGCGTCGCCGAGCCAGAAGAACTGGAAGTTCGGCAGCACGCCGTAGAGCAACTTGGCGAGCTGGGTTTGCTCGTGCTTGTGTCCGGGTCCGAAGTAGTAGTCGGACAGCAACCCGAGCAGAAACACGCCGCTGCACAAGACGAGCGTGACGACCTGGCTGAAGCGCGTGGCGAAGGCGACGGCGAACGCGGTGAGGACCATCACCGCCAGGAAAACGAGCAGAATCGCGAAGTAGACGCCCATCGGGTTGATGGACTCCTTGTAGCCGAAGTAGGTCGTCGGGGATTGGGGGTTCCACTGTTTGTCGAAGAACAGCGTGACGACCAGGGCGACGGTCGCGAGGGGGACGATCCAGGCGGTGAGCGTGGTGGAGAAGTTCCACCCGTACACGTAGTTGCAGAACCCGGCGGCGACCAGGCTGATGACCAGGGCGGCCGAGCCGAGTACGAGCACGGGCTGGTCGTACTTGTCCGAGGCGCGCTCCATCACGCCGTGGCGGACCGCCATGACGAACACGATGGAGAGGAAGTAGTAGGCGACGAACATGGCGGCGGCGACGCCGAGGTATTTGCCGACGAAGAACGTGGGGCGTCCGACGGGCTTGGAAATGACGGTCAGAACGGTGTGGCTTTCGATCTCGCGGGTCACGACGTTGCTGGCGCTGAAGACGCTCGTGAGCAGGCCGAACAACAGGAGCGTGGCGAGACAGTTGTCGATGAGCATTTTCGTGTCGCCGCCGGCTTCGAGTGTAAACGCGGACAGCGTGGGGCCGAAGACGGCGATCCAGACGACGGTGGCCCACATCAGGATGCCGAAGATCGGCTGGCGGATGGTTTCGAAGAAGGTATTGCGGGTAATCGTCCAGAGTTTGTTGCCCATCGGTACTTCCCGTTTGGTTTTAGCGGTGGCTCCTGCACGGCGTCACGGCAAGGGATTATGCGCGGCCCACTCGTGCCGCACAACGACAGATACGCCGGTTTGCGGCCGCGGTTCGTCGGCCGGGCACGATCGGTCAACCGATCAGGTGAGGTAAGTCGTGACTGAAACAGCACATACTCGAAGTCGGCGGGCGAGCCTCGCGGGGCTGATCCTCCAGGTGGTCGCGACGGGAGGCGTTCTGGCGCTCAGCGGCGTGACCGCCTCGACCGCGCTGGGCATGCTGGCGTTGTATCTGGCCGGCGGCATCCCGATCTGGTTCGTCGCGTTGCTCGTGTTCCGGCAGCACGAACTCGCCGCACTCGAGCGCATGGACCTCGAGGAGCTGCGGCGGGAGAAGGCCAGCGTCGGCGGCGAAGCGATTTTCGACACGGAGGGGGGCGTCGGGCTGCTCGTCGCGCAGACGCGTCTCGACTGGATGCGCAAGTGGCTGGTGCCCGGTTTTGGCGTCATCAGCGCCTTGTACCTGATTGCCGCGGGCATCACGGCGTGGGTTCTGCTCAGCAAGCGCGGGGAGACCGGGTGGGCGCCGCTCGACAAGCAGGCGATGGGGCTGGTGCTCTCGTCGCTCGTACTGCTGCTGCTGTTCTTCTACGGTCGTTACGCCAGCGGCATGGCTCGCAAGTCGGAGTGGCAGCTTCTGCGCGGCTGCGGCTCGTACATGCTGGGGGCCGCGCTGGCGACGCTGGCGACGGTAGTGGCGTTGGCGGCCAACGTCTACGCGAAAGGCAACATCGTTTCGTGGGAACACGCCGTCGCGTTCGCGATTCCCGTGCTCATGGTGCTGCTGGGCGTAGAGACGCTCATCAACTTCCTGCTCGATCTGTACCGGCCGCGGTCGCCGGGCGTCGAACCGCGGGCCTGTTTCGACAGCCGCTTGCTGGGGTTGCTCTCCGAGCCGGGGGGGATCGCGCACAGCCTGGCCGAGGCGATCAACTACCAGTTCGGCTTCCAGGTTTCGCAGACGTGGTTCTACCAGCTTCTCCAGCGGGCGTTCATTCCGCTGGTGCTCGTCGGGGCGCTGGCCGTCTGGGCGATGAGCTGTTTCGTCGTGGTTCAACCCTACGAGCGAGCGATCATCGAGCGGTTCGGCCAGCAGATGAACCCGGACCGGCCGCTCGAGCCGGGGTTGCACTTCAAGTGGCCGGCGCCGATCGAGGTCGCCCGGCTGTACAACACCGACCAGCTCTACGAGGTCTACATCGGCTACCGCGACTTCGACCAGCCGTCGCGCAAGAAGAAAAAGAAAAACAACGTCGAGCTGTGGACCGACCAGCAGCACGCCGGCCGCGACCATTTCGATTTCGTGATTTCGCCGACCCCGTTGCCGGAAGACAAGGCGGCCGCGGGCGCGCAGCGCACGGCCGAACACCTGGCGCGGCTGGTGGTGGTGGTGCAGTACAAGGTGGATCCGCAACATCTGGCGGAGTTCACGCAGACGGTGCGTGACCCCCACCGGGCGTTGCGTGATATC
>JALSRY010000712.1 GCA_026984555.1 Phycisphaerae bacterium | reverse complement strand
ACACACGCGGCGTGGATCAGTGCGATGGTTTGCTCAGACCACATGGCTTCCCGTCCGGGCAATCCGGCGTTACGCGGGCTCCGGTCCTCCGGCGGCTGGAAGCCGGCGGCACAGCGCGGGTTCGAACGTTGCGTGGCGGTCATGCGCCGTCGGGCCGGTGTTACGCGGTCGTCTCTCCGCCGCTTCGATCAATCGTCCTCGCGGGCGGGGAACGCCGCCGCCAGCCCGTGCAACTGGTGCCATTGGGCTTCGATTCCCGCCTTGATGTGTTCGAGGTTCACCGACTTCGACGAATACCGCCGCTGGAGCTCCATGTATCGTTCGATGGGGGTGCCGTCGGGTTCGGCGTTGATGCGATAGCGTTGTCCCTCGAAGACTTCGTACAGCGGGAACAGGCCGCTGCGGACGGCGAGCTGGATCAGATCGACGCTTTGCGCCGGCTCGGATTTCCAGCCGGTCGGACACGGCGAAAGGATCAGCAGGAAGCGGAATCCGCGCGTAGAGCGGGCCTTACGGAACTTGCGGATAAAGTCTTCGCGGTGGGCGACCGAGAGCGTGGCGGCATAAGGCACCCGGTGGGCCGCCATGATTCCCATGATGTCTTTCTTGCGTTCGGTCTTGCCGAAGGGGGTCGTGGTCGTGCGGACGCCTTCGGGCGTGGCGCTGCTGCGCTGGCCGCCGGTGTTGCCGTAGATTTCGTTGTCGTAGCAGACGTAGATGAGATCTTCGTTGCGTTCGGCGGCGGCGGAGAGCGTGGCCATGCCGATGTCGTAGGTTCCGCCGTCGCCGCACCAGCACATGGTAAAGTGTTTTTCGCCGTTGAGTTGGGCGACGGTGGTGAGCCCGGTGCCGACGGCCGGGGCGCTGGCGAACGTGCTCGCCGCGACGGGCACGCCGTAGGCGGAGGTGGGAAACGCTCCGGCGGTGACGATGCCGCAGCAGGCCGGGATGACCAGCATGGGCAGATCGTCTTTGCCGACGGCCTGTTCGATGAGCTGGAGTCCCAGCGACATTCCGCATCCGGCGCAGTTGGTATTGCCCGCGCGGAGCAGGTGGTTGCAATAGTCTTCGGGCACGGTGGCGGTGGTGGTCATGCGGTCACCTCTTCCCAGACCGGTTCGCCGGCGTGTTTGCGGGCGAGCAGGTCGTCGATGACTTCGTGGATGTATTGGGGCGTCACGTCGCCGCCGCCCAGCCCCACCAGGTAATCCTGCACGAGCAGGTCGCGTCCCTGGAGGCTGGTGGCGTACTCCTGCCAGAAGATGCCGCCCGAGCCGGGCGAGTGGTTGCGATCGAGTACGCCGACCTTGCGGGCCGACCCGATCGCCTGGCGGACGAGCTCGCGCGGGAAGGGCCGGAACAGCTTGTGCGCGATCATCCCGATCTTCTCGCCGCGCTCACGCCGCTCGCGCACAACGTTACGCAAGGTCCGGGCCATCGTGTTGCAGGCGACGAGCACGACCTCCGCATCTTCGGTGTGCTCGGCGGTCAGCGGCCCCTTGGGTCGGCGGCCGAAAACCTGCTCGAACGCATCGAGTGCCTCGGTGAGCACGGCGGGCACGCGTTCCATCGATTCCTGGATGTCCTTGCGGTGGCGCTCGGTCTCACGCGGCCAGGCCAGCCCGCCCACGGTGGCCGGGTGGTCGAATCGCAAGCGGTGGGGCACGTGACACGCCGGCAGGTAGCGATCGACCTGTTCCTGCTCGGGCAGCTCGACGCCCATCAGCGTGTGCGAAACCACGAATCCATCCATTGCTACCATCACCGGCAGCAACACGCGCTCGTCTTCGGCGACGCGGAACGCCATCAGGATCGTGTCCACGACTTCCTGGTGCGACTCGACATAGAACTGGATCCACGGAGCGTCGCGCAGCGAAAGGCTGTCGCCCTGGTCGACCCAGATGTTCCACGGCGGGCCGAGCGTGCGGTTGACCGCGACCATCACGATCGGCAGGCGGTAATAGCCTGCGGCGAAGACGTTTTCGTTCATGTACGCCAATCCGTTCGACGAGCTGGCGGTGAACGAGCGGGCCCCGCCGAGCGAACCTCCGATGCACACGCCCATCGCGCTGTGTTCGGACTCGACCGGAACCACCCGCCCCTTGACGAACTCGTGGGCCCTGAGCACCTCGATGATCTCGGTCTGGGGCGTGATCGGGTAGGCGCCGCTGACGCAGCCGCGGGCGTTGCGGTTGGCTTCGCCGGCGAGCGCGAGGGTTTTTCCGGCTGCGTAGTTCCCGGTGAGCATCGCGCGTGGCATGGAGTTCTCCTGTTACAGTTCGGCCATGTAGATCACGCCGCGCGGGCATTGCGACGCGCACACGCCGCAGCCTTTGCAGAAGTCGAAATCGAAGCGATAGCTGTCCCCGCCGGTGTCGCGCAGGAGGATTCCCTCGGGGCAGTATTCCAGGCAGCGGTCGCACTCGTTGCACACGCCACAACTGAAGCAACGCTGCGCCTCGGCTACGGCCGCCTCACGCCCCGGCTCGTCCACGAGCCCCGCCCGCACCTCCTCGAAGGTCGTGCGGCGGACCTCGGGCGGCAACACGGCGGGCCGCTCGCGGGGGACGTGGTTGAAGATGTGCATGTGGATCAGCTCCGGGCCGGCGACCTGCTCGGGCGGCGGCGGGAACAGATCCTCTCCGGTCAGCGTGCGGTGGATGTGGTATGCCGCCATGCGGGCGTTGCCGATGGCGGCGGTGACGGTGCCTTCATTGGTGGCGAAGTCGCCGCCGCTGAAAACCGGCGCCCCGGTCAGCCCGACGAGCTTGCCATCCTGGTGGACTCTGGCACCTTCGGGCAGAATCGAGAGATCCGGCGATTGACCCAGGGCGAGCAACACCAGGTCGCAACCCATGTCGAAGACGGCGTCCTCGCTCGTTTCGGGGATCGGACGCGGGCGCCCGGATTCGTCCGGCTCGCCCAGCTTCATCCGTTGGCAAGTCATCACCAGGCCGGTGGCGTCCGGTCGCAGGTGCGTCGGCATCACCAGCTCGTCGATGTGTACGCCTTCCTCGAGCCCTTCTTCGATCTCCTCGGCGATGGCGGGCATCTCGGCCCGCGTTCGGCGGTAGACCACGTGGACGCTGGCGGCGCCGAGCCGCTTGGCCGTGCGGGCCGCGTCGAACGCCGTGTTCCCGCCCCCGACCACCACCACACGCTTGTTGTGGCAGGTGATCTTGCCGTGGCGGGCGAGGTCGAGGAAGTCGATGCCCTGCATCACGTGGTTGCGGTCGAAGTTGCCGAGGTTGAGGTTGCGCAGCTCCTGGAGGCCCGTGCCGACGAAGACGGCGTCGAACTCGTTGGTCAGCTTGACGAGCATCGTGCGATCGACGAACTGGCCCGTGCGGGCTTCGACGCCATGCCGGAGGATGTAGCTGATTTCGCGGTCGAGCACATCGCGGGGGAGCCGGTAGGGGGGGATGCCGGTGCGCATCACACCGCCCAGCTCTTCGGCGCCCTCGAACACGGTGACGTGGTAGCCGAGGCGGGCGAGGTGATAGGCGGCGGAGAGGCCGGCCGGTCCGCTGCCGACGATCGCGACGCGTTCGTCGCGGTGGGGCCGGGCCGGGTCGGGATGGTGACCGTGATCGCCGGCGTAGCGTTCCAGGTCGCGGATATCAACGGATTCGTCGAACTGTCCGCGGTTGCAGGCATCCATGCACGGCGCGGGACAGACGCGGCCGCAGGTCGCAGGGAACGGCGTGGTTTCGAGCAGCGTGGCCAACGCGCCGTCGTAGTCCTTTTTCGTGATCTGCTGGATGAAACGCTGGATGTCGTTCCCGGCGGGGCAGGCGTGATTGCAGGGTGAGAGCGTGCGCTGGCGACGCGGCTGACGCGTGGCCCACGAGCCCGTGCGGATCTTGGGGAATCCGCCGACATCTTCATCGAGCAGGCTCGCGACGCGACCCGAGATGGGGGTGGGGGCGGCGGTGGCGGGCTCGCCGGGGAGCTGGACGCCTTCCACGCGTTCGAAGGCCTCACGGGCGGCGTCGAGATTGCCGCCGACGAAACCCAAGTCGCGCAGGGCGGCCTCAACGTCTTCGAGCGTGAGCCCGAGCAGCTTTCCCACCATGCCCAGGATCGTCGAGTTTACGATCGGAACCGCTTTCGTGCCGAGCTTGTTGGCAATCGCGATACTGGTGGCATCCAGCGTGGCAACCCGTCGGCCGGGGAACATCTCCGCGAAGTCACTGGCGGGCTGCGGGGTGTTGAGCATGATCCAGCCATCCGCGGCCAGCCCGGTCATCACCCGCGGGGCGATGAGTTGCCGATCGATCACGATGACATGATCGGGCTCACGGATCTGGTTGTGGTTGGTAATCTCTTCGTCGTCGATGCGGACATAGGCCTGTACCGGGGCGCCCGAGCGTTCGGCGGCATAAACGCCGAAGGCCTGGGCGTGTTTACCGCGGAGGAAGTATGCGGTGGCGATCAGTTTCGCGAGGGTGACGCCACCCTGTCCGCCTCGTCCGAAGATGGTCATTTCGATCATGGGCCACCTGAAGATGGAAGTTTGGGGCCAACGCGGGCATTTGTCGAACCCGACCTACGGCGCACGCGGAGGCGGGTCGGCAATGCCGCTCATCCTTCGCCCCCAGCCGATCGGGGCAAGTTTCGTTCCGCTGTCCCCGCGGGCGGCGGCATGTGCCTAACGTTCGCTTTTCACGAAGCTTAGAGCACAAGCGGGTGGTTGGGCAAGCCGGTGGACAGGGCACCGCCGCTGGGGGAAGTGCGTGTTTTTTCGGGGCGATGCGTGTTTCGGCGCGGCACGCACCCGCCGCGTATCGGTTTGAGACTTTCGCAAGCGCGCCCGCGGCGGACATAAAGAGGGCTTCACGGGCGCGAGACCCGTGAAGCCCGTCATGAGGTCAAGACTGTTCGTGGAGCCGGCTAGAGGCCGAACGGATCCTCGATGCCGAGCTGGCTCCAGAATTCGGGAACGCCGTGGCAATCCTCGCACTGAAGCGCGTCTTCCTTCGGCGCGATTTCGTGGTTGATCGACAGGTAGGCCACGGTGTTGGCGAAGTCATACGTACCGCTGTAGTCCTGGCCGGCATACGCGGTACCTTCGGCGATGGCGGCGGCCCAGTCGAACTTGGCCCAGTAGGGATTCTCGCCGGGGCCGGTGCCGAACAGGTGCGGCACCACCAGCAGCTTGTTGACCGGATCCACCGGCTGGCGGCCGATCATCTTCTTGAAGGGGTAGATCTTCGCGTCGGCATCGCCCGCGGTTGCGACCGGGGTGGCGAGGACGATCGGATCGTCGGCAGTGCCGGCCTCGGTGTAATGGTCGTCGGCGCCGACGAGTTTCTTCTTCCACACGCCGTTATGCCAACGGTAGACCGGTTGGACGTTCATTCCCCAGACGAAGCGGCCCTTCTTCTTGTTGTAGGTTTCGCGGCCGAACTGTTCCTCGACGGTGGCGTTGTCATCGCCGGCCTCGTCCCAGTACCACTCGAGCTTGGTGGCGACGCCGCGGGCGAACGTCGGGATGTGGCAGGTCTGGCAGGCGACGCGGCTGGTGTGGAGGTTGAGCAGCGAGGCGAGGGCGCTGTCGCTGTGCGGTTGCTCGGTGTGGCAATCTTCACACGAAACGATGCCTTCGGCTTCGGTGTATTCGGTCGTGCCCTTGATGGTATGGTCCATCTCGGTGTGGCACTTCTGGCAGGTGAAGCCCTGGCCGCCCATGTGGACGTCGAGGTCTTCGGTGGGCTCGACGAGGGCGCTGGACAGATCGCCGTGTTTCACGTTGTCCCCGCCGCCGGCGTAGAAGTGGCACAGGCCGCAGTTCTGCCGCGTGGGCGGTCCGACGCTGTACGCCTGGTCGTTGAGCTCGGACATGTCGGTGACGAGGGTGAGCTCCCCGTCTTTCATCAGGGCGGGCTGCCCGCCGCCACCGTTGGCCGTCGGGTGTTTGCGGTACAAGCCCGTGTTGTCGTGGCAGACGAGGCAATCCACGTTATCGATGTTGGTGAAGAAATCATCGCTGACGCCCGAGACCCAGCCGTAGCTCGGGTGGCACGCGGTGCAGCGACCCTCGTTGGACTGGATGGTGAGACAGAAGTTGTTGATGAGGTCACGCTTGCCGTGCATCTCGGTCTCGTGACCCTGGATGTTCTTGGAGACGCCCTCCCACTTGAAGTGGGCCGACGCGAGTACGTCGGCGGCCTTGTCCGAATGGCAGTTGAGGCAGGTCGAGGTGCCTTCGTAGTTCGGGTTCGAGAGGATTTCCGTGAAAATCTTTTCGTGCACCGACTTCTCGGTGGTGGGGGTGTTCGGCTCGGCATTGTTGGGTTCGGCGTTGTTGGGTTCGGCACAGTTCGGCTCCGGGCAGTTCGGCTCGGGGCAGCTCGGACACAACCCCGGAATGGGACACCCGCCCAACGTCACCAGCAGCGCTACGGTCAGCCCCGACAATGTGGCAAACTGGAAACCGCGACGTTTCATCGTTCTTCACTCCTTGCTGCGGGCGACTTACCGCCCTGACGTGTGTTGGGACCAGGAACCAGACGGTCAAACCCCGACCGCCGAACCGCTCGAACGGGTCGCCGGCCGCCGGGCTTCTTGCCGATTCACATGGTGCGAACGACTACCGCGCGCAGCTTACACGCCGCGCCGACCACATATAATATCGGGCATACATGCACGCGCTACAATCGCCGGTACGGGTGGTTTCATCCCCCCCTTCGATGAATCTTTCGATCAGACGAGATGGTGTCGGACGGCGAAGCTGACCGCGGCGGCGCGCGAATCCAGCCCGAGTTTGCGGTACAAGCTCTTGAGGTGCGAACGGACCGTCGAGGGGGAGATGTTCGC
The DNA here is from genome assembly GCA_026984555.1 of Phycisphaerae bacterium. Taxonomy (GTDB): domain Bacteria; phylum Planctomycetota; class Phycisphaerae; order UBA1845; family Fen-1342; genus JALSRY01. The sequence continues at coordinate 726 of JALSRY010000712.1, read as the reverse complement.
CTTCCTCGCGATTTCCTCGTTGGCCAACCCGCGTCCCACCAGCCGCAACACCCGCAACTCCTGCTGCGTCAGGTTCGCGACCGGCTCGGGCGGCATGTGCGCGCTGGTCAGATCGAGCAGGCGATTGGCAACTGCTTGCGAAAGCTCGACTTGAATGCGTTTTTCTTGCGTGAGATCGCACAACAACAAGGCTCGTCCAAGCGCGCGGCCCTCGTCGTCCACGCAATGCGTCGCGTGCAGTTTCAACTCCATCGGCTCGGGCCAGTGTACGGATATGTCCGCGAGGTAGTTCTGATCCGTTTCCATCGCGTCGTTCCAGAACGCCGCCATCTGCGGATCCTTGAACAATTCCGTGACGGGACGCCCCAGACATTCGGGACACGGCCGGCCGAGGATGCGTTCGGCGGTGCGGTTCATCCAAGTCAATTTGCCGGTGGAGTTTATCAGCATCAACCCGACGGAGAGGCCGGAGACCGCCTGAGCGATCAGGCAGTCGCTCGGACAATCGCCGGGGCATTTGCCGTTGTTCTTCTTCGAGCCGGGCATCCGGTTCCCTCCAATCCCTGCAAGCGCTCGTAGCATAAATGCGAGCCGCAGGCGCGACAATGGGCACCGCGGGGCGCTGGTTCGGCACGCCAAGCCGCGCCGGCGGAAAGCGGTACCCGGTCTGTGCCAATCACCGGATGCAATCCGGTGCCACAGGGTCCGGGCTTCGCCCACCGGATG
>JALSRY010000711.1 GCA_026984555.1 Phycisphaerae bacterium | reverse complement strand
TTCGCCGAGCAGTATCTCTTGCCCGGGCGTGTCGGCGGCCGGCGATTCTTCGGCCACTACTACTACGCACAGTTGTACATGGCTCAGGTGAGCTATCTCGCGGGCGAGCGACACTGGCAACGCTATTATCCTGCGATGCGCGAACAGCTCATCGCGAGCCAGGACAAGACGACCGGGGCGTGGGAGGGTGACCAGGTGGGGACGACCTACGGCACCGCCGTCGCCCTGATCATCCTGCAACTGCCCTACAAGAACTTGCCCATCATGCAACGCTGAGGCGAGCGGAAGGATCCACATCGGATGAACGAGCCCAGGCCCCAGACACCCGACACGCCGGCTTCCGGTGGACTTGAGGACGATCTCGCCGCCGCCAGGCGGCTTCACGAAGCGTATGCGGTGATTCGTCGTGAGTTGGCGAAAGTGATCGTCGGACAGGAGGAGGTGATCGACCTGTTGTTGATCGCGTTGTTCGCGCGCGGACACGTGATCCTGGAAGGGGTACCGGGGCTTGCCAAGACGCTGATGATCTCCAGCCTCGCGCGGTGCCTCGGGCTCAAGTTCAGCCGCATCCAGTTCATGCCCGACCTGATGCCCGCGGACATTACCGGGACCGAGATCATCCAGGAGGATCGCCGCACCGGCAGCCGGTCGTTCCGTTTTCTGCCCGGGCCGGTGTTTGCCAACGTGTTGCTCGCTGACGAGGTGAACCGCACGCCGCCGAAGACCCAGGCGGCCCTGCTCGAAGCGATGCAGGAGAGTCGCGTAACGGTTGGTGGCGAGCGTCACGAGATCGAGCCGCCGTTCTTCGTACTCGCGACGCAAAACCCGATCGAGCAGGAGGGTACGTATCCGTTGCCCGAGGCTCAGCAGGACCGCTTCATGTTCAAGGTCTTCGTCGATTATCCCAGCTACGACGAGGAGTATCGCATCGCCGAACAGACCACATCGGCCGATCCGCCCGCGTTGATCGAGGTACTCGGACGCGCGGAGATCCTTCAGCTTCAGTCGTTGGTTCGGCGGGTACCCGCGGCGCCGAGCGTGATTCGATACGCGCTCGAACTCGTGCGCCGTACGCGCCCGCGTCCCAACCGACCGGCGGAAGAGGAAGCGGCAGCCGCCGCGGTGGACGAGGGGAACGAGTCCGAACGTGAGATGACCCGGATGATCGACCGGCTGATCACGTTCGGTGCCGGCCCGCGGGCGGTGCAGTTCCTGCTGTTGGGTGGCAAGGCCCGCGCGGTGATGCGGGGACGCAAGCACGTCAGCATCGCCGACATCCGCGCGCTGGCCCACCCCGTACTGCGACACCGCATTTTGACGAACTACACCGCCGAGGCCGAGGGTTACGACGCCGACCGCATCATCACGCGGCTTCTGGAGACGTATCCCGGTCCGTCGAGCGCGGAGGTCCAGGACACGCATGTCCGGCAAGTACTTGAATCCTGAGATCGTGGCCCGGCTGCGCGGGTTGGAGTTGCGGGCTCGTTCGGTGGTGGCCGGCACGGTTTCCGGGATGCACCGCAGCGCCTACCGCGGGCTGAGCGTCGAGTTCGCCGAGCACCGCCAGTATGTACCCGGTGACGACATCCGCC
>JALSRY010000710.1 GCA_026984555.1 Phycisphaerae bacterium | reverse complement strand
GCTGCGCAGCCGCGCTGTCGCCGGTGTTTTCGCGGGCTGCTTGGCGATCACCGGGTACTGGCTCGTGCTGCCGATCAACACCGGCGAGGATCACGTGCGCGCGACGACGGCCTGGGTCGCCGCCCACACGCCCCCCGACGCCGACATCGTCACGGACGACCGACTCCATCGCGTCGCGTTGTGCGCCGATCGTCGCTTCGTGCGCTGGCCCTGGTGGAGCGGGGATGTGCGGCGACTCGCGCGGTTTCTTGAGAAACGCCATTCCGCGGCGCCGTGCTATTTCCTGGTCGAATCACGCCACATGACGCTACCCGAGCGCAACCCGCACTTTTTCGAGGATTTCGACCGAACCTTCGGCGATCGGATGCAGCTCGTCCACGTCGAGCCATCGCCGCCCGGCACGACCCGGACCGAGATCCGCGTCTACCGTTACCGGCCCACCGGGAGGGACCGACGATGAACCCGCCAGCGCTGCGCAACTGGACACCCGGCGCGGCGTGCGAGCCCCTGGTGCGTGTCGGCGTGATTCTGGCGCAGGATCGCGCCCGAGTCGCGCGCGTGACGCTCGCGGGTCGCCCGATGCGGCTGGTCACGAACCCGCCCACCAACATGGCGCCGCCCCGGCGCACACTGGAGGTCGTCGCGACCGGCGGCGGACTGCGCCTGCGGGTCGATGCGCGGGACGAGCGCGACGTGCGGAATTGTCGGCTCGAACCGCCGGCGCCGCCCGCGGCAGATGCCACCGGCGTCGTCGTGCATGACGTCGTCGCCGGGCGCGGTTTCCACTGGCAAAAACGCATCGACCAGACGCTGCCCGGCACGATCGAGTTCACGGCCCACGCGAACGGCGTCATCGCCATCAACGAGCTGCCGCTCGAGCTCTACCTGGCCGGGGTTATCACGGCGGAGATGAGCGGCGCGTGTCCCGCCGACCTGCTCAAGGCCCAATGCGTCGTCGCCCGCTCCTGGCTGTTGGCGATGACGGAATCCAAGCACGCCGGCGATCCCTTCGACCGCTGCAACGATGATTGCTGTCAGCGTTACCAGGGTCTGGCCGCTCTCACCCCCGCCGCCCGCGCCGCCGTCCTCGATACCCGCGGCGTGGTGCTGCTCGCCGCCCCCCAACCCGGCGCCGCCCCCACGCGCGCGCGCCCCCGCGCACGCATCCTCGACGCGAATTACTCCAAGAGTTGCGGCGGCGTCTCGGAATTGCCGCGTCACGTCTGGGGCATCGACAAACCGGGTTTGTCCGCGGTGGTCGATGCGCCGCCTGATGATGCCATCCACCGCTTCTTCCCCGTCACGGCCGCCAATCTGCGCCAGTATCTGACAGGCGACTGGCTGCACACGACGCGCTGTTTTTGCAGCCCGAACGTCGTGTCGCCGGAAGTCATCGGCCGCTACCTGGGTCGCGTAGACGAAGCGGGAGACTACTTTCGCTGGAAGGTGCGGTACACCGGCGATGAACTGGCACAGCTCTTGCGCAGCCGACTCCCCGAAGCGCGCGACGTTGCATTTGTGCGCAGTCTGCGTGTGGTCGCGCGGGGGGTCAGCGGCCGCGCCGTGCGCCTGGAGCTGGAGTGGGAAGACACGG
>JALSRY010000709.1 GCA_026984555.1 Phycisphaerae bacterium | reverse complement strand
CCCCACCAAGGGTCGGATGCCCGCGTGCGTTTGATTCATAGGCGCTCCTGCACCGTGCCGGGGAGGCGGATCGTTCACCCCCCCGCCGCAACCGTCGCGATCTTCGCGAACTCACCCGCCAGAGCCGGGTAGAGCGCGCGGTATCGCGGATAATAGCGAGCGTACACGTCGGCGTCGGGGCCGGGAGTGATTTCCTCGACGACGCGCACGACGGTTTCGGCGGCGGCGGGAACATTCGCGAAGATCTCGACGCCCACGCCGGCCAGCAGGGCGGCACCGAGCGCCGCCCCCTGCGCGACGTTGAGGGTGGCGATGGGCGTGCGGAAGACATCCGCGAGCATCTGCCGCCAGAGCTTGCTGCGTGCGCCCCCGCCCGAAGCGCGGACTTGCTCGGCGGGCACCCCGAGACCGCGCATCAGTTCGAGCGAATCGCACATGCCGTAGCTCACGCCCTCGAGCACGGCGCGGGTCAGGTGCGCCTTGGTGTGCCGCAGTGTCAATCCGACGAAAGCCCCGCGTGCGTTCGGGTCCGGGTGGGGGGTGCGCTCCCCGCTGAGATAGGGCAGGAACAACAACCCCTCGCAGCCGGCGGCGACCGTGGCGGCCTGCTCGGTGAGCAGCTCGTAGGCGCTGCGCCGCTGTTGCCGCGCCAGCGCGATCTCCTCTGAGCCGAGTGTGTCGCGGTACCAGCGGAAGCTTCCCGCCGCCGACAGCATCACCCCCATCAGGTGCCACATGCCGGGGACGGCGTGGCAAAACGCGTGGAGCCTTCCCTCGGGCTCGACGCGGTAGGAAGCGGAAGCGGCAAACACCACGCCGGAGGTCCCCAGCGTGGCTGAGACGAGTCCCTCGCGGACGATTCCGCAGCCGACGGCTTGTGCGGCCTGGTCGCCGGCGCCGCCGACCACGGGCGTCCCGGGCGAAAGGCCGGTGCGTCCGGCGGCTTCGGGGGTGATCGCGGCACTCGGTTCGGGTGATTCGGTCACGTCGGGCAACCATGCGCGGGGGACATCGACGGCGGCGAGCATCTCGTCGGACCATGTTCGCCGGCCGACGTCGAACAGGGCGGTTCCCGACGCGTCGGAGACTTCGCCGAGCAACATCCCGGTGAGTCGGTATCGGATGTAGTCCTTGGGCAGCAACACGTGGGCGATGCGGCGGTAGACGTTGGGTTCGTGTTCGCGAACCCAGGCGATTTTGGGCGCGGTAAAGCCGGGCAGGACGGGATTGCCGGTGAGTTTCAGGACGCGCGCCGGCCCGACGGTCCGGGTGATCGCGGCGCACTGGTCCGCCGTCCGCTGGTCGTTCCACATGATGCACGGCCGGAGGACGTGTCCGGCCTGATCGAGGAGGACCAGGCCGTGCATCTGGCCGGTGAGTCCCACGCCGACGACCCGGGTACCGGGGATGCCGGCTTGTTCGAGGACGGCTTGGATGGCCGCGACGGTGGCGGACCACCAGTGCGCAGGGTCTTGCTCGGCCCAGAGTGGTTTGGGGGTGGCCATCGGGTATTCGACCGTGGCCTCGGCCGCCGGCTCGCCGGTGGTGCGCACGAGCAGGGCCTTGCCGCCGGTGGTTCCGATGTCGATTCCGAGA
>JALSRY010000708.1 GCA_026984555.1 Phycisphaerae bacterium | reverse complement strand
GTCGGACATGTCCAGGCACAGGCCCCGTCCGGTCACGATCGCCTGCGGCGGCGTCTCCGCCGTGACATACGCCAACGCGACATCGCCATGACCGCTGCAATACGCCGCGATCTCATCGGGCGTCATGACCATCGCCGCGGTCGCGAGAGCGTCGGAAACGGCGGCGCTGCGCGCAACCGCCCAGGCGGCGCGCTTGCCCATCACGGGCTCGCCCCCGCGCGGGTCGATGATGTGATGGCCGTGCAGTCGGCAACCCGAGCCACTGAGCGACCGGTCGCGGAGCGCCGCGCGCCCGATCTCACGGTCCGGAGCATCCGGGTGACGTAGCGGAACCGTCCACGCTTCGGCGTGGGGCGGATAGCCCAGCGCATACACCGAGCTTTGGCCGGCGTGGATCAGCCCGGCCCCAATGCTCCACGCCCGCAACATCGCTGCCATCTGATCGACCGCGTAGCCCTTGCCGATCCCCCCGAGATCGATCCGCACGCCCGGCCTTGTCACCGCAACCGTGCGGGCCGCCGGATCAACCACCAGCGGCGGGCCCCCGGACTCGCCGGGGGGCGTGCGGAACGCGACGTCGAACGCCCCGCGGGTTTCGCGACACAGCCGGTCCGCCAGCCGGAGACAGGCGAGCGTGTCGATACCAACCACGACCGTCTCGCCGGGCGACAGCGCGTTGATGCGAGCAACATCGCTCGTGTCGATGAACCGGCTCAGCTCCTGCTCGAGCCGATCCACCTCGGCAAACGCCGCATCGGCCGCCTGACGGGCATATACGGCGTCGCGTTCCAGCAGGGCGACGCCGAAGGTGCAGGCCATCGCCTCGTGCGTGAAGCGACACACCCGCGCTGCGTCGGCCGGCGTCTTGCCCCGAAAATCGCTCATGGCGTGTCCCGGTTTCGCGCCGAGCCCGCAGGCGCTGCCATCAGCCGCTGCCGGACGTACCGGTCCCACAAGTCGCGCCGCACGCCCAGCCACAGTACCACCGACGGCTGGCGCAGGCCGTAACTGTTGATCTGGTACGCATCATGGGCGGTCGCCGAAAAACGCGCGAGCAACTCGTCGCCAACCACCACCACGTCCGCGTCCGGCGCCGGCGGCACGCACCGCCACCAACCCACCTGCGGCAATCGGCGCAGATACCACGGCAGCGGCCAGTAGTCATCCGCCATCACCTTCACGAGCAGCGGCCGGCCACCGGGTACGACCGTCGCGAGTTCTTCGATCCGCCTCGCCAGGTGTACTACCGCAAACTGCGGCTGGGCATACACATACGGGTTGTGATAGTCGGCACACCAACGCCGCGAGCACGCCCGCCGGGCCTGTACTCCGAGCTGCCCCACCCCGGCCAGCAACACCACCGCCGTAACGACCCGAAGCCGCACCCGGCCCGCGCCCCGGACGATCGCCGCCGCCCCCATCCCCGCCAACATCGCCAGCGCCTGGAGAAAACTCAGCACGCACCACGGGGTTTTGTACGGAATCGCACCATAGGCCACCGTCAACACGATCGCATACACCGCCAGCCACCGCCCAAACCAGACTCGACCCGCTTCGTCGTGCACCCCACCGCCCACCAACGCAACCCACGCGCCA
>JALSRY010000707.1 GCA_026984555.1 Phycisphaerae bacterium | reverse complement strand
CCCGAGGCACATGTGATGGCGGTAGAGAACTGGTCAGAGACGGTATTGCTGGGCGAGCTCTCCGACGACCCGCAGTACACCGACGATCTCAACGCGATCATCGAGCAATGTACGAACAACCGGCAGCTCGATGTCGTGCTCAATTTCGCGAACGTCACCTACCTCAACTCGTCCAACATCGCCAAGCTGCTCAAGCTGCGCAAGCTGGTCGTCATCACGAACGAACGTCGCCTGATCTTGTGCGCGATCAACCGCCAGGTGTGGGGGGTGTTCCTCGTGACCGGCCTCGACAACATCTTCGACGTGGTGGACGACGTCGCCACCGGCCTCGCATCTCTCCAGATCGGCAAATAGCCACGCGGCAAATCAGCCCGGCAGGGCCCGCCGCGATTCGCGGATGAGCAGATTCTGGCGCACGTGGTAGCCGATGCACACGAACGGATAGGCCCGGCGGCCGATCTGCTCGACCAGGTGGCAGACGCCGCGCTTCCACGCGCTGGAGGTTTCGAGGAGGTGACGCTCGATGTTGGTCTGGAGGGTGATCCAGACGTCGTCGCGGAGTTGTTCCGGCGTGCCGAAAGCGCCGCAGGGAGTGGCCCGACCGGCGCGGATGTGATCGAGGAGTTCGGCGCGGCTGGAACCGAAGCTGCGCGTGTACGTCAGGCCGACGCGGTTGGTGTGCGAGTCGCTCCCGCCGACGAGCACCTTGCCCCGGGGACCGGCGACGCTGGCGGCGAAGGCGTTGTGGGCATAGCTACGGGTTCCGTTGAGTCCCTCGAACACATCGAACAGCTCCAGCATCGCCTCGATCTGCCAGGTCTTGAGCGCCCGGTGCTGCTGCGTCCAGATCATGTGATTGAGCACGAAGAGCTTGTCTTCGGCACGCAGGTACGCGATCAGGTCGTAGATGTTTTGGCGAAGCCGCTGGATTTCGGCGTGTTGTCGCTCGTCGATATCGTACACGTTGACGTGGATGATCGTGCCGTCCTGCGGAAACCGCACGGTCACCTCTTCGCCGACAATGAAATCATCGAGCGGGCCGCGGCGGTCGAGCAACGCCATGCAGCCGTCGATCGTGTCGTGGTCGGTGATCGTGACGAAATCCATGCCGCGAGTCTTGGCGAGGTCGTAGAGCGCGCCGGGTTCGAGCTGGGGGTGAAAGAGGAGCCCCGGCAGCCAGCGGATGCGTTCGTCAGAGAACGTCGAGTGGCAGTGGAGGTCGATTCGCGTTCCCGCGCGTCGCCGCCAGCCCGGCCCCGGCGCGGAGTCGGCCCCGCGGGGGACGAATTCGAGCTCGGGAGCCAACAGGTCTTGCATCAACCACCTTCCGCCGCGCGCACGCCCGCCGCCTGAGCCGGCGTGAACGCCGGCGATTGTACGGCTTTCGCCCGGATCGTGCGAACGAAGAATGTCGCGCGCCGGTCCGGGCCGGCGGCAAACCCGGATTCCCGGAAGAATCGGTTGGAATCCGGTACGACGACAGTGGAGCGGGTCTTGAGCGGTCCCGCGACCGGGGCATCGTGGCCGTGCGGCGGCCGAGTTCCGTTCGGCACCATGCCGCATGGGGAAGGCCTCTTATCATGGGGTGGAGGCCGGGC
>JALSRY010000706.1 GCA_026984555.1 Phycisphaerae bacterium | reverse complement strand
CTCGGCCGACCGCGCCAAGACTTTCGCGGAAGTCTGGCGACGGCGGCGCGAATGGGCCACCCCCGACGACGACCATCCCGCCAACCGTCCCGCTTCGGCAGGAGCCGCGCATGAGTAACCGGCCCAAACGCATCCTCGCGGTGGCTTCCGGCGGGGGACACTGGGTGCAGTTGCTGCGCCTGCGCCCGGCGTTCGAGGGGCACGACGTAACCTTCGTGACCGTGGACGCTCGCTATCGTGGCGAAGTCGCGCCGCACCGGTTCCACGCCGTCACCGACGCCACCCGCTGGAACAAGCTCAAGCTGCTGTGGATGGCGACGCAACTGTTGCGGATTCTCGTGCGCGAGCGACCCGACGTGGTGATCTCGACCGGCGCCGCCCCCGGCTACGTCGCCCTGCGGCTCGGTCGGATGCTCGGGGCACGCACGGTCTGGATCGACAGCATCGCCAACGTGGAGCAGCTCTCGCTCTCCGGCCGGCGGATCGGCCCGCACGCCGACCTCTGGCTGACCCAGTGGCCGCACCTGGCCCGGCCCGATGGGCCGCGCTACGCCGGAGCCGTGTTGTGATTTTCGTGACCGTGGGAGCCCAGATGGCGTTCGACCGGCTGGTGCGGACCGTGGACGCGTGGAGCGGCCGGCGGGGGCGTGCCGACGTATTCGCACAGATCGGGCCGAGCCACTACCGCCCCCGGCACGTGGCTTGGACACCCTTTCTCGAACCACCCGAGTTCGCCGCCAAGGTGCGCGCGGCACACGTGATCGTGGCCCACGCGGGCATGGGGTCGATCCTCTCGGCCCTGACGGCCGGCAAACCGATCCTGGTGATGCCACGGCGTGGCGAGCTGCGCGAGACGCGCAACGACCACCAGGTGGCAACCGCCCGACGATTCGCGGAGCTTGGCCGCGTCCGTGTCGCCATGGACGAAGACGAGCTGATGCACCAGCTCGACCAGCTCGACCGGCTCGACCCGACCGAGCCGATCGCCGACCACGCCGACCCGAAGCTGATCGACACCTTGCGGGCGTTTTTCGCCGACTGACCGCCCCCGTCCTGGTCGGACGGCGGTGCCAACGACGGCGACCAGCCGCCTTCCGCCGCATGACCACCGGAACGCCTGCTCAACCCCTGCACTGCTCATGACTCCCGACACCCTCGCGACGACCGGCGTACTTTGCTTCGGCGGTGAAGACTGGTGGTACCACAACCGGGGCCACTGCGATATGCAGCTCATGCGCTGCTATGCCCGCTTCGCTCCCGTGCTTTACGTCAACTCCGTCGTCATGCGCAAACCCAACGTGCGCGAGGGGGCGATGTTCTGGCGGCGCGTACGCCGAAAGCTGCGGAGCATCCGTCGCGGCATGGTCCGCGTGGACGACAATTTCCGCGTCTACTCGCCGCTGACCGCTCCCGTGCACCATCTTCCCGCCGCCCGAACGCTCAACGCGCTGGCCCTGCGCACCCAGATGCGGCTGGCGATTCGACGGGCCGGGCTCCGCAAGCCGCTGGTGTGGGTGAACTGTCCGGCGGCGAGCGACACGGCGCTGGCATTGCCGCGCAGCGCGCTGGTCTATCAGCGCACCGACCGCTACGAGGAC
>JALSRY010000705.1 GCA_026984555.1 Phycisphaerae bacterium | reverse complement strand
GGCTACCGATGATTGTGCCGCTGTCGTGGGCGCTGCGGATGCTATATTCCGGAGAGGCCATAAGCGCGGAACAAGCGGAAAAAATCGGGCTGGTCGACGAAGTGGTCCCGACCGAGGGCGATCTCGACGAAGCACTCGGCCGCTGGTTCGAGATGTTCAAGGAAAGTGCGCCACGGGCGATCATCCGGATCAAGAAATCCATCCTCGACGACGACGAATCGCACCAATTCGGGCTGTGCTTTACCTGCGATGATGCCAAGGAAGGGATGCAGGCGTTTCTGGAGAAGCGCAAGCCGTCGTGGGTTACGGAGGAGTGCTCGGAGGGGCAACGCTAACACGGGCATGTCGGGCGGAATCCGCCGGGCACACACGGCCGTTTGCGAATCGCCGAGCGAGCCGCAAGCTGCGGCCCCCACAGCCGGCTGGGGCGGTTGCGCCTGAGGGAGACGGGCGGGGGACTTGCCGGCTCGACTCGATGTTGGTGATGCGGCGCTTGGCGAGCCGCAGGTGTCGCAGCGTTTGCGGTTCACGAGCCGGGAGTTGTTGCCACGGGTTCGGTTTCGGTGCCGCTGCTTCGGCGCCGCAGGGTTTCGATGGGCGATTATTCCTCGATCAAGGACTGGGATGCGTGGGCGGATGTGCTCGCAGCGTCGCCGGTGGATGCCGTGCCGGACGGTTTGCCGGGGCGATGGTGGGTGGCCCACACACGACCGCGTAACGAGAAGGCGTTGGCGTTGGAGCTGCGGGCTCGTCGCGTGTTCTGCTATCTTCCGCTGTGCGTGCGCACCTCGCGATCGCGAAACACCGGGCGTGTCTCGCGCTCGATCGTGCCGGTGTTTCCGGGATACGTCTTCATCAACGGGAATGATGATGACCGGGTCGCCGCCCTGACGACCAACCGCATCGCCGCCACGCTCGCCGTTCCCAACGAACACCAGCTCGTCGGCGAGCTTCGACAGATCCAGCACGTGCTTGCGGCCCAATCGCAATTCGAATGGGAGCCATCGATCCATGTGGGGCAATGGGCGCGCGTGGTCGCGGGGCCGCTGATGGGCCTCGAAGGCGTCGTGTGTCGGCGGATGTCACGAACGCGGCTGGCGCTCAACGTGCGACTGCTCTCACAGGCGGTGATGGTCGAGGTCACACGCGACATCATCGAGCCCATCGACCCGCCGGAATACGAACCGGGAACGTGAATCGTGCTCGGCACCGTGCCGGTGCTGCCGTTTCGCGCCGCGACCGCCGCGTTGTGCCACTGTTTGGGCAAAGACAACGGCCATTCGCGGGGGAGCCTCGGGTGCTACCCGCGTTGACGTATTCCCACGACACCCCCTGACGCCGGGATGCAGCCGCCGTCTTGCGAGGCCGGCACCGCTCGCGACGGGTGCGGCCGGAACCACACCGTGCCGGCCGGCGGTCGAGAAGGGCCGGCGTATGCCGAACCGCCCGGTTTTGCGAACGTAGAACGAGCGGGTGTTTTTTTCCGGCACCCTCTAGCCTCCGAAGGCCATGACCGATATTGTTAGCGAACGACGTGCGGCCGTGTGTGGTCGCAACTCTTTATTTTACAAGCACTTCGAACAATCAGCCCCCGCGGCTG
>JALSRY010000704.1 GCA_026984555.1 Phycisphaerae bacterium | reverse complement strand
CCGCGCCTCGCGGCACCACCACCGGGAGATCATCATGAACGTGTCCGAAGCCGCCCGTTCCGCCCGTTCCGCTGGCTTGTTCGCGGCGATCCTGCTGGTCGCGGGAGCGTTCGCGGATACCGCTGACGTGCGGTTGCGCAACGGGCTTGCGTTGCGCGGCGAGGTGGTGCTGGAGCTTTCCGAAGTTGTCGTGCATACCCCCGCCGGCGACGCGCGTTATCCGCGTCGCGCGGTGGAACATATCGACTGGCTCCGGCCGGCCGATACGCCGGCGGGCCGGTTCATGCGCCGACTCGCCGCGATTCGTCCCGATGATCTGCCCGCGCACGTGGCCCTGGCGCGGTGGGCCGCCGACAACGGTCTGCCCGGCCGCGCCCACGACGTGTGCGACTACGTGTTGAAACTGGATCCCGCCAACGCCGCCGCCCGGGCCCTGCTCGATGCGCTGGCCACCGCCCCCGCCACGCAACCCGCTCCCGCTGCCACGCGACCCGTCTTACCCCCGCCCCGGCCCGAGCGCGGCATGCCTCCGCCTCCGCCGTTATCGAAGCGCGATATCCTCCGGCTCAAACTCTCCGAGCTCGAACTCGACGGCCCCGCCGAACGTGTCAACGTGCGTCTGCGCCGGGAACGCGGCCAGCCCGACCTGCCCACGCTCGTCCGCCGCGAGCTTGCCCGCCAACCCGACCGCGACCCGCGCTGGGACCAGGCGTTGCGTTACGGCAAGCCCTACGAACAGCTCCAGGTCGTCGTGCGTGTCACCGGCCTGAAATACCTCGACCGGATCGAGGTGCGCGGCAACCCGCAGCGGTTTGTCACATTTCGGCGGCGGGTGCTGCCGCTGATCGTCAATGGTTGCGCGCGTTCGGGCTGTCACGGGGGCGCGAACGCACGGGCGTTCCGTTTTCCGGTGGGGTCGCCTTCGAGCGACGCGTTCGTATACACGTCGTTCGCGTTGCTCGATCGCATGACCACGCCGATCGGCCCGATGTTCGACCGCGATCGGCCCGAGCAAAGTGCGCTGGTGCAATACCTCATGCCATCCGAGAAAGGGCACGAGGTGCATCCGCCGGTGCCCAAACGCCGCATCCTGCCGGTGCTCAAGGGGACGCGTGATCCGCGTTACCAGGCCCTGATCGCGTGGATCGGTTCGCTGCATTCGCCGCACCCCGATTACCGGCTCGAGTACCAGTGGCCTGCGTGGATGAAACGGTTCAGCCCCCCGACCGTCGAGGAGCCGGCGCCCGCCCCGGTCCAGCCGGCCGGGAAGGCCGCCAACCCGCCGCCGGCGCCGTAGCGGGCCGGCCGCGCAGCCGATCGACCCAGCCCGGGGCCCGTTCGAGCTCGACCTGCAATAGTCGCGCCCGGAAACAGTAGTTCTCGTTGTCGCGTTGCTCGGCGGCGGCACGCAGCGCGGCATGCGCGTCGTTGCGCCGGCCCGCGGCCAGCGCGTAGACCCCCCGGAAAAAATAGGCCGCGGTCATGCGCAGGCGGGCATCGACCGGGCGAAGCCCCCCGCGCTGCGACGCCCCCGCGAGCGCATCCCACGTCGTGACGCCGCGCGCGTAGTCCACCAGCGCCTGCGTCCAGGCGACCGACCAG
>JALSRY010000703.1 GCA_026984555.1 Phycisphaerae bacterium | reverse complement strand
CGGGCTGTTCGCAAGGACTACTTCCTCGACCACGATCACAGCGCCTATGTCGATCAGTGGGATTGGGAGCGTGTCATCACGATGGAGGACCGCAATCTCGATTTTCTCAAGGACATCGTGACTCGTATCTGGAAGGTCATCCGCGGCGCCGGCAAGCTGGCGCAGGAGATGTTCCCGCAGCTCAAGAGCGACAAGTACCCCGACTTCCCCGAGGAACTCACCTTCCTCCACGCCGAGGAAATCCTCGACCGGTACCCGGACTTGCCGCGCAAACAACGCGAAACCCGCACGCTTCAGGAGGTGGCGCCGGCGATCTTCATCCTCGGCATCGGCTGGGTGCTCAAAGACGGCTATCCGCACGAAATGCGCGCCGCGGACTACGACGACTGGGTCACGGAAACCGTCGAGAAGAACGGCCAGATGATGCACGGCCTCAACGGCGACATCCTGGTCTGGAACCCGGTGACGAAGCGCCGCCACGAGCTGACCAGCATGGGCATCCGCGTGACGAAAGAGACGCTCAAGGTCCAGCTCAAACTCGCGGGCCAGGAAGACTTCCTCAAACTTCCCTACCACCAGGCGATTCTCAATGACCGGATTCCGCTGAGCATCGGCGGCGGCATCGGGCAGTCACGCACGTACATGTACCTGCTGCGCACGGCCCACCTCGGCGAGGTGAGCGTGACCGTCTGGCCCAAGCAGCTCAAGGAGATCTGCGCCAAGCGGAATATCCACGTGCTGGAGTAGCCGCCGCAGGATTGCGATATCGAGACGGCGCGGCGGCGTCGCGAAGGCGCGTTCGAGGATGCGCGAAACCGGGAGGAGCGCCGGGGGCGCGTGGGTTGTGCGCCCGCGAACGAATGTTGCCCCGTCCGCCCGATGCCTGGTCACGGGCCGAGCGGTTGTTCGGCATCGCCTTGGGTTTGGCTCCATGCCACGGAGTTGGGGATGATCTCCCCGGTGTTGGGGTTGTAGACCCATCCGGCGCCGCCGGTGGGCTGGGCCGCGGGCGGGCTGTTCGTGGTGTCGATGCCGATAAGGTGGCTGCCGGGGTAGTACCCGATCGGGCAAGGGGGTATCCGCAAGAGATAGGGTCCGTACACGTAGGTTTCCGAGCGTGTTTGCAGCGTCTGGCCTGCCTGGTTGGTGTAGAGCGTCAGTTGGGCGGCGACATCGTCACCAGTGGGGCCCGGGAAGGTGTTCCCGTATTCGGCGGCGTAATGGAGGATGGCGGTGCGCAGGACGTAGAGGTCGCCTTTGGCGGCGGCATCGTTGGCGGCTGCCGAGCCGCGACTGATGCGTGGAATCGCGATCGATGCGATGATTCCAATGATCACGACCACGACGACCAGCTCGACGAGCGAGAATCCCGGCTTGTGTGTTGTGTGTTCGTTCATGCGCAAGTATGCACGTATTCGGTGTCGCTGCGTGTCGCCCCCGGGATCGTCCGGGTTGGTTGTCCGGGGCCGGATGGTTCCCGTGCGTTCCTTTCCTAGTATTCGATTCGTTCGGTTTCCGGGGCGCTCGGCCGGGGCGCGGGGAGGGAGTCCGAAAACGCCTCGTCGGGGGGAAGCGTGGCCGCTGGTGGTGGTAGGTTTTTCGTGTGCGGCGGGGGAAGCATGCGGCCGTGGATCGGACCCTGGCGGGTGTTGCTAGCATATCTAGGCCGCGGCGCGTCGGTCCGGTTTGTGGCAAAAGCCGCACGCGGGTGGGGAGTTTGACGCAAGGTCATCCGCCGGAATCGGTCGTCGTGGGACCACCCGGGGGAAAGCCTGCGAGGATGGGCGCGTGCGTGTGGCACGCTCTTTGCTCGTTTTGGTTGCGGGGGTTGGGCGGGTTGCCGAGCGGCCTGGCTGCCGGCGGTCCCGCCGAGCGGATCGCCGAGGAAGGAGAGCAGTATGGCGCGAATCCTTGTCGTGGATGATGATCCGGACATGACCGAGGCCTGCAAGCTCGTGCTCGAACAAGCGGGTCACGAGGTGGCCGGGGCCCACAGTGTTGCCGAGGGCATGGCCGCGATCGACGCGTTCAAGCCGGACGTGCTGGTGTTGGATGTCATGATGGCCGAGCCCGACGACGGTATCGCGATGGCGCAAGAGTTGCGTCGCACGGGGCACGAGCTGCCGATCTTGATGCTCACCAGCATCAGTCGCGTGACGGGGATGGAGTACGACCGTGACGAGGCGATGATTCCGGTGGATGAATTCCTGTCCAAGCCCGTTCCGCCGGCGGTGCTCGTGGAGAAGGTCAACGGGTTGCTGGCGGGAAAGGGGGTGTGAGCGATGCTCGTTACGGAACGCGAACGGCTGAGTGAGGAGTTGCGCGAGTTGGCCGAGGCGTATGGTCGTCAGCGCACGGCGTTGCTGCCGATGCTCCAGCACGTGCAGCGCAAGTACAACCACGTCAGCGCGTACACGATGCAGGTGATCGCCGACTTGCTCGACATCCACCCGGTCGAGGTCCACAGCGTCGTTTCCTTTTACGCTTTCCTGGGCGACAAGCCGCGGGGCCGGTTCATCGTGCGTCTGTGCCGGACCATCTCGTGTGATCTGGCGGGCAAGGATCGGATCGCGCGGCAGTTGGAGAACGACCTGGGCATCCCGTTCGGCCAGACCACCGGCGACGGGATGTTCACGCTGGAGTGGGCCAACTGTCTGGGAATGTGCGACCGGGGGCCGGCGTTGCTGGTCAACGATCGAGTCTACACGGGAGTCACCGCGGAGAAGGTCCACGAAATCATCGAGGAGTGCCGGGCCGAGTTCGGCCTTCACGCCCTCCGCAAGAAGGAGGAGCAACGGGCATGAAAGCTGCACACGAAGGTCCGCTCACGTTCGCCGAGGTCCAGCCCAACGACGGGCTCAAGGCCGCGCTGGCGCGGAAGCGGCCGGATGTCATCGCCGAAATCACGCGGTCCGGTCTGCGCGGTCGCGGCGGGGCGGGTTTTCCCACCGGCGTGAAGTGGAACCTGGCCGGCGCCGCGAGCGGCGAGGAGAAGTACATCGTCTGCAACGCGGACGAAGGCGAGCCGGGCACGTTCAAGGATCGCGTGATCCTGAGCCAGTATCCCGACCTGGTTTTCGAGGGGATGACGATCGCCGGCTACGTCGTGGGTGCCAAGCGCGGCATCGTCTACCTGCGGGCCGAGTACACCTATCTGTTGCCGCAGCTCGAAAGCGTGCTGGCCCAACGCCGTGAGCACGGGCTGCTCGGGCACAACATCCTCGACAAGGGGTTCGACTTCGACATCGAGATTCGGCTCGGGGCGGGGGCCTACGTCTGCGGTGAGGAAACCGCGTTGATCGAGTCGCTCGAAGGGCACCGCGGTGAGCCCCGCAACCGCCCGCCGTTCCCGGTGGACACCGGGTTCGTTCGGCGGCCGACGGTCGTGAACAACGTGGAGACGCTGGCTTGGGCGGCGTGCATCCTGGCTCGCGGGGCCGAATGGTTCCGGGGTTTCGGGACGGAGAAATCCACGGGTCTCAAGCTCTTCAGCGTGTCGGGTGATTGCGAGCGGCCCGGCGTCTACGAGTTTCCGATGGGGATTTCGATCGGGGAATTGCTCGAGGAGGTCGGGGCACGCGATGCCAAGGCGGTACAGATCGGCGGCGCGTCGGGGCACTGCGTCCCGCGGTGCGAGTTTCACCGCACGATCGCGTTCGAGGATGTCGCGACCGGCGGATCGGTGATCGTCTTTGGTCCCCAGCGCGACATGCTCAAGATCGCCCGCAACTTTCTCGAGTTCTTCACCGAGGAATCCTGCGGCCAGTGCACGCCTTGCCGCGACGGCAATCCGAAGTTGCTCGAAGGCGTCAGGCTGCTGGAGGAGGGGCGCTGCTCGATGCGTTACCTGCGCGATCTGATCGCGCTGGGCGAAACGATGCGGGTCGCCTCGAAGTGCGGGCTGGGCCAGTCCAGTCCCAACGCATTCTTGTCGATCGTCAAACATTTTCCGCAGGAGATCATGGGCCGCACGCCTCAGGCCGTGTGATGCCCCGCCCAGGAGAACGGAACCCATGGGAAACCATGTGACGGCCAACCAGGTTCAGTCGCGGGCTCCGCGCAGCCAGCAACGCCAAGCTCCGCCCGTCAGCCCCGCACCCGACGCGATCGGGGGGACCGTTTCGGTCGAAATCGACGGCAAATCGATCAAGGTGCCTTTCGGTACCACGATCCTCGAAGCCGCGCGGCAGGCCGGCGTGCGGATCCCCACGTTGTGTTACCACGAGGATCTTTGCGTCGCCGGCGTTTGCCGCGTCTGTGTCGTCGAGGTCGAGGGCATGCGCACCTTGCAGGCCTCGTGTGCCTACCCCATCACCCAACCGATCAAGATCAACACCCATACCCGCAAGGTGCGCCAGGCCCGCCGGCACATCATCGACCTGCTGCTGGCGAACCACTACGGCGAGTGTTACGCCTGCGGGCGCAACAACAACTGCGAGCTGCAGGCGCTGGCCAAGGAGTACGGCGTCGATTTCTTCCGCTTCGGGCATCCCGAAAAGCCGCGCTTCGAGATCGACCGCTCCAGCCACTCGGTCGTTCGCGACATGAACAAGTGCGTGCTTTGTCGGCGGTGTATCCGCACGTGCATCGACTTCCAGGAAGTGGGCGTGCTCGAGGCCATCGGCCGCGGCGACCAGACCCGCGTCACGACCTTTCTCGAAAAGCCGTTGGCCGAGGTCATCTGCATCAACTGCGGGCAGTGCATCAACCGTTGTCCGACCGGGGCCCTGCGAGCCAACGACCCGACCGACGAGGTCTGGGCGGCGATCGACGATCCCACGAAGCACGTCATCATGCAGACCGCGCCGAGTCCGCGAGCGGCCATCGCCGAGTGTTTCGGCCTGCCCGCCGGCACGCCGCTGACGTTCGAGATGAACACCGCGTTGCGGCGGTGCGGTTTCGACAAGGTGTTCGATACCAACTTCACCGCGGACCTGACGATCATCGAGGAAGGGACCGAGCTGTTGCTGCGGCTGTACAAGGCGCTGGTGCTCGGGGACAAGACGGTGGCGCTGCCGCAGTTCACGAGCTGTTCGCCGGGGTGGGTGAAGTTCATCGAGCATTTCTATCCCGAATACCTGGACCACCTCTCGAGCGCCAAGAGTCCGCAGCAGATGTTCGGCGCGCTGATCAAGACGTACTACGCCGAGCTGAACAACATCGACCCGAAGGACATCGTCAGCGTGGCGCTGATGCCGTGTTCGGCCAAGAAGTTCGAGTGCAACCGGCCGGAGATGTGCGACAGCGGCTACAAGGACATCGATTACGGGCTTACCACCCGCGAGTTGGCGAAGATGATTTCCGAGGCGGGGATCGACCTGCCCGCGATGCCCAAGAGCGATTTCGACGATCCGTTCGGTACCGCGACCGGGTCGGGCGTGATCTTCGGCGCGACGGGGGGGGTGATGGAATCGGCCCTGCGGTGCGTGATCGAAATCGTCACCGGCAAGAAGGTCGAGGAGTTCTACGATCACGCCGACATCATTCCGGTTCGGGGATTCGAGGGCATTCGTTATGTGGAAATCCCGCTTCCGGAGAAGCTGGGGCCGGTGATCGACCTGCTCAAGCCGCTGGTGCCCAACTGGGACTGGCTCGCCGGCGCGACGCTCAAGGTCGCGGTGGCCCACGGCACGGCCAACGCCCGCAAGATCATGGAAGATATCAAGGCGGGCGGGCATTTCTCCGAGTGCCACTTCATCGAGTTCATGGCCTGCCCCGGCGGCTGCCTCGGCGGCGGCGGACAGCCGATCCCCACCAGTCCCGAGATCCGCGCCGCCCGCGCCAAGGCCATCTACGCCGAGGACTCCGCGTACCAGGTACGCAAGAGCCACGAGAACCCGGTGATCCAGCGCATCTACGGCGAATTCCTCACCGAGGGCCCCGGCGGACACAAAGCCCACAAACTGCTGCACACGCACTACACTCCGCGCGGCAAGTATATTTCCTGAGTCCGTGCGGCAGGGGAGCGATCGGCGGCCGGCGGCAGCGACCTCCCGGCAGCCGGCCACCGATCGCCGACTTCGGAGGACATCGCAATGGACGGCAAGCACCACATTATCGGAATCCACGTGACCGACCGCGTGCAACGCGCCGGCCGCGTCCAGGAAATCCTCAGCCAATACGGCACGCACATTCGCACACGTATCGGCTTGCACCACGTCAACCACGAGAAATGCTCGCCCAACGGACTGATCCTGGTCGAGGTGCTCGGCGACGACGGCCTTTGCAACGACATGCGCGACAAGCTGTGCGCGATCGAAGGTATCCAGGTCAAGGAAATGGTGTTCGATCATCCCGAGTAGCGGGATGCCGCCCGCCGGGGAACGGCCGGTGCGGTGAGCCATCAGCCGCGGGTTGATCCCGGGGAACGCTGTCGCGATTCCGCCCACACGAGTGCCAGCGCCTTGCGGTCCAGCGTGGAAAGCGCCAGGCCGCTTGGTCTGCTGCGTGCCGGTCTGGGGTCGGGGGTCGCGGATCGGACCGCAGCCGGCGCTGATCGCTCCGGCGCGGTCCACACCGCCGCCAGGTAACCGTGCGTCCGCAACCGTCCCGCGCGGGCCCGCCCTTCGTACACGCGCAGCCGCAAGCGGCGGTGAGTGAAGCCGTGCGTCACCTCGCCGAGCGTGTGGTGAAGTCGGATCGAGAGTCCGAGTCGCTCGCGCAGGTGCGCGAGCAGTTGCGTCTCGGCGTCCGCTCCGGGGGGCAGCTCGACCGCGGGCAGGCCCCACATGCGCGCGAGCAACCCGTCCGGCGGGCGCTGCACCAGCAGGAGCCGACCGCGACGCCACACGGCGACGGCCGCCGCCTCGACCGGCAGGGGTTCGGCGCGCGGCGTTCTGACGGGGAGTCGGGTCGTCAGGCCACGCCGCCGCGCTTCACAGAACGTGGCCAGCGGGCAGGCAGTGCATCGGGGAGGTCCGCTGCGGCAGTGCGACGCGCCCAGCTCCATCAGGGCCTGGTTGAATTCTCCGGGATGTCGTGGAGACAGCAGGTGACCGGCGAGTGTCCAGATTCGGCGTTGGGTTGCGGGGTTGTCGATGGGCGTTTCGATGGCGGCGAGTCGCGCCAGCACGCGCAGCGCGTTGCCGTCCACGGCCGCTGCCGCCTTGCCGAACGCGATGCTGGCGATGGCGCCGGCGGTGTAACGCCCGATGCCGGGCAGGCGTCGCAGATCGGCGGGGTCGCGGGGGAACCGAGCGGGGGAGCGGTCGGCGATCTGCCGGGCGGTCTGGTGGAGGAACCGAGCGCGGCGGTAGTACCCCAGTCCGGCCCACATGGCGAGCACGTCGTCGAGGTTTGCTGATGCCAGGGCCTCGATCGTCGGCCAGCGGGTGATGAAGCGCTGGTAGTAGGCGGTGGCGGTTTCGACGCGGGTTTGCTGGAGGAGCATCTCGGAGAGCCAGACGCGGTAGGGATCGCGGGTTCGTCGCCAGGGGAGGTCGCGGGCGTTGGTTCGGTACCACGCGAGCAGTCTGCGGCGCAACGAGCGGATCGTCGCGTCGTCGAAGAGTTCGCGCGTGGATCCTGGCGAGGTCATCGGGGGGTGCGGGCAAGCTGGGTAAACTGGTCCCCGCGGGCGCGATAGTCGTCGAACATGTCCCACGACGCGCACGCGGGCGAGAGCAGGACGACGTCACCCGCTTCGGCGCG
>JALSRY010000702.1 GCA_026984555.1 Phycisphaerae bacterium | reverse complement strand
CCCTTCGTCATCGGTGCCGGCGCCGCCCCGCCCCCGGGGACGTACCGCGGGCCGACCACCATCGGAAACACCCAGGTGAACACGCCGTCTTCGTATCGCAGCGTCTCGACGTAACTGATCTCGATCACGACCGAAACACCCGGTTCGACATTCACCACCGACTGCGTGAAGATGTTGGGGCGTTCCTGATCGAGCAGACTCGCAACTTGACCGGCGGCGCGAGCCGCGCGATACAGCGCACCCGCCTCGCCACGTTCGTGCACCTCACCGACGACGCGCCGATCGCCGACCATCATGACCATCGTGTCGACGGCGGCATCCTGCGGCAGCGGAAACACGTATACCGCCTCGATCTTGACATCGAGCGGGTTGTAGAACTCCTGGCGAACCGTCGTACGCGCCAGGAAACCCGCGATGTCCGCTTCGACGTCGGTATGTCGGAGCGGACACGCGGGCGGCACGTCCGACGGCGGGTCGATGATGCGCAGCGTACCCGAGCCGACGGAGTTCTCATCTTCACCACGGACCGGCCGGACCTGGTGAATCAGGCACACGACCAGGATCATCAACATCCAGGGACCGATACCGCCGGTCTGACCGTAACGACGCATCGCGTCTCCTTTCCAGCTAAGACACCGCCAACCGTCGGCGGTATCCGGTTTGACACGCTCGCGAAAGAGAAGTTCCCAGCCGGCGAAAAGTTCCCGTCCGGCGGCAGCCGGCCTCCCGGCCGCACGATGCACCCGCGCGGGCCTGCCGCCGGCGCGGATGTTTTGCTACACTTGACGGAATGCGAACGGAGCGCGGGCCCGTCGCGAACCTCGGCACGGCGTTGAGGTGGCAGGTGGAAACGAAGCTCATCCGCGTCCGCGGGGCGCGGCAACACAACCTTCAGGGCGTGGATGTGGACATCCCGCGCGAACGGCTCGTCGTCGTCACCGGGCTGAGCGGATCGGGCAAGAGCAGCCTGGCCTTCGACACGGTCTACGCCGAGGGCCAGCGCAAGTACGTCGAATCGCTGAGTGTGCACGCCCGGCTCTTCCTCGAACAGATCGGCAAACCCGATGTCGAGCGGATCGAAGGATTGCCCCCGACGCTGGCCATCGAACAGCGCGCCACCGCCCCCAACCCCCGCTCGACCGTCGCAACCACGACCGAAATCTACGACTTCCTCCGACTGCTGTTCGCCCGGGTCGGCCAGCCGCACTGCCCCCACTGTGACGTCACGCTCATGCGGCGCACGGTCGATCAGATCGTCGATGCCGTGCTCGCCTATCCTCCCGGCACGAAGATCATGGTGCTCGCGCCGCTCGCCCGGGGCGCCCGGGGCGACCACGCCGGCCTCCTGCGACGCATCCAGCGCGAAGGATTCGTCCGGGCGCGCGTCAACGGCGAACTCGTCGAAGTGCGCGAAATCGAGCAGTTGTCGCCGACGCGCAAGACCGATATCGACGTGGTGGTCGATCGCCTCGTGCTCAAACCCGACCTGCGCCACCGCCTCGCCGATGCCGTCGAGCTCTCCCTGTCGCTCGCCGAAGGCACCGTCGTCATCGCCCGCGCCGAGACGGGTTCGGCCTCCAGCCCGACCTGGACCGACGAAACCTTCAGCGAA
>JALSRY010000701.1 GCA_026984555.1 Phycisphaerae bacterium | reverse complement strand
CCGCAGCCCCTGGTTGATCGCCCCCACGCAGTGCGGCCCCTCCGCCCCCACGCTGAGCCTCATCCTGCGCGACCTGCTGCCCGACGACTACCAGTTGCTCACCACCGAAGACCGCAACTATGGCTACATCGAACACCTGTGGAGCCTGGCCAAACCCGCCGCCGGCGAGCCGCCAGCTCCCCCGACAGCCCCCCCCTCCAATGGCTTGCTGACCTGGCTCAAACAACACGCCCCCTGACGAATCCGCGAAAACACCCGGCCCCCAACGGAGCGGTCCGCCAATCGACCCATCCTGCCACGAGGCCTCGCGGCGATAGGCGACCCACTGCAAGAGGATACCACCCGCGATGAACGACACGCCTTGCCAATCTCCCGCCACCCCTCCTCCCCGCGCGACCCGAAGCTGGATCGGCTATCTCGGCGTCGCGCTGGCGCTGGCCGGCTGGTGGGTCAGCTTCGACCTGGCCCGCCTGAGCCTCGGGACCAACGCGACGATCCCCTGGCTTCAGTCCCACTGCGGCCCACAGGCCGGCGGACCTTCCAACTGCCTTTCCGTACTGCGTTCCGGACACGCCGTCGTCTCGATCCTCGGCAGCCCGCGCATTCCCGCCGCCGTCATCGGCATGGCCTACTTCGGTTTTGTCGGCCTGTGGTACCTTTTCGTCGGCCGTCCGAGTCGGCGACGCTGGGCCTGGCACCTGCTCATCCTCGTGGTCGTCGGGCTGGGCGCGGCCCAATCATTGTTCTACCTGCACCTGATGCGGCATGTGCTCCACCAGTGGTGCCCCGGCTGCGTCGCCGCCCACGCGATCAATTTCGCACTGCTCCTGCTCACCCTGGCCGCGTTTCCCTGGAAAAACCCGCACCGCCCCACACCCGACCACCCATCGGCCCGGCTCGTCGGCGCCACGCTCGCCGCCGGCGGATCCCTCTTCCTCCTCCACCTCGCTCTGGCCCTGTTCGTCACCGCCAACGCCAACAGCCGCCAGATCGTCGCCCAGCTCCGCGCAATCGTCGAAGACCCCGCCTACGTCCGCTGGAGCCTCGCGCGCCAGCCCGTCCGAACCGAGCTGCTCGATCCCGCGCGGCCATGCGTCGGCGACCCGCACGCACCCAACCTCGTCGTCGTTTTCAGCGATTTCGGATGTCCGGCATGCCGGCGGGCACTGGCGTTGCTCGATGAGGTGCGGCGCGCCCACCCCGGCGCCCTGCGCGTGGACTACCGCCATTACCCCCTCGATCGGACGTGCAACCCCGACTTGCCGCGCACCATGCACATCGGCGCCTGCCGGGCGGCCGAGGCGGCCGAAGCGGCCCGGATCGCCGGCACGCCGGAACAATACCAGCACATGCGCCACCTGCTCTACGAGCACCAGGCCGAGCTCCAGACGCCACGCTTTGCCCAGTGGGCGGCAGCGGCCGGCGTCGAGTCCACCGCCTTCGCCCAAGCCTTCCGCTCCGAGGCGGTCCGCGACCAGGTCCGCGCCGATATCACGTTGGCCGCTCGCGTCGGCGTCAAGACGGTCCCCGTGCTTTTCTTCAACGGTCGCCGACTCCCGCCGATCATGACCCACACCACGTGGGAAGCGTTGCTCGAAACACCACCGGCCACCACCCCGGCTTCGGCCCGACCGGGGGCACCGGCCGGCTCGTCCACCGGCGCGTCGATCCCCCCGTCGGCCGGCCGGAGCCTCGCCCCGACCGCGCACCCGAGTACGCGACCCGAGAACTCGCGCCTGCGCACCCCGGTTGAGACGATTCGTTAATTGAGTGAAGCGATCAGCGCCTCGAGATGGGCGAGTTCCTCCCGGGCCAGCAGTTGCTCGCGCGCGTCTTTCTCACGCCGCAGGTACGCGCTGAGACACGCATACGCGGCCCGCACCTCGCCGCGCCGGTAGAGCAGACCCGCCAGCTCGTGCTGTGGCCGCGGATTGCCCGGATCGACCGCCGCCATGCGTTGCAACACCTGCGCCACGGCGGGCCAGTCGCGGGCGGCGATGTAGATGTTCCGCAGGTTCGCCAACAGACGCAGCAGGATCGCGCGTGTGTCGATCGGCTTGAGAAACTCGGGCGTGAACCGCACCCGCCCCTCGAAGCAGTGTTCGAGAATCTGCTGGCAATCCTCCACCCGCAGCGTCTGCCCCCCGCGAAACGGGTCGATCAATACAAACCGCTCGGCATCATCGAGCCGAACGAGGAAATGCCCCGGCAGACTCAACCCGTGCAGCGGCCACTTGAGCCGCCGGGCCACCTCGATCCACACGATCGACAGGCTGATCGGTATGCCGTAACCGCGCTCCAGCACCCGGTTGAGGTAGCTGTTCTGCGGGTCGTAATAATCATCCTCGTTGCCGCGCAACCCGCAGCGTTCGACGAGCACCGCGCGCAGCGCCTCGTACCGCAGCGGTGCCGACAATCCCGGCCGCTGCGCCGCAACCTCCTCCGCCAACTCGTCCAGGCGGCGCAGATGCCGCCCCAGCACCAGCCCCGGGTAGGCGTCGCGGGCCAGGTGCAGCGCGGCACAGTCGAGGCGGATGTCCGCCGTGCGCAACTCCATCAGCGAGTCGAACGGATGCGTGGCCATGCGTGTCCAACGAATGGGTGTACGGTTCCCGCCGCCGACTCCTTGCCGGCGATGACGCGGTTGGCTCCCCATGCCAATCTTAGGCCGCCAACTCGCGGATTTCCCACCGGCGTGGGCGAAATGCATCCTCCACGTGCCGATCGCATACACTATGCGTATGCACGCCCGACGCCTCGGCAACCGACGACCCGCGGCCGATAATCGGACCGCGTTCGTACTGCTGGCGTTGACACTGGCATTCTGTATCAGCGTACTGCTCTTCCGATCGCAACTGCAAAACCGGTGGTGGGCCTGGAAGATCGCCCACGCGACCAGCCCCACCGAGCGGGCCGCCGCCCTGACCATGCTGTGCAACACGGCCGACGCAGGCCGCTGGGGTCTCGGAACATTGCTCGCAGACCCCCGACCGGAAATCCGCCAATATGGCGTGATCGCGCTGCAATCCGCGACGACCGCCTGGGCCCGCGATCGGCTGGCAACGGCCTTGGGCGACCCCGATCCCGACGTGCGGCAGCTCGCCGCCTTCGGCCTCGCCCGACTCCACGACGACCGCGTCATCCCCCAACTACGCGCCATGTACACCAGCGGCTCCGATGTGTCGGCCGCGGCGGCGTGCCTGGTCCTCCAGCGCATGGGAACGCCGGCGTCCACCGCCACACTGGCCGCGCTCGCGAACGTGCCGGCGCCCCCCCCGCGACGAGCCGCCCTGATCGACGCGCTCGAATCCGTCGGCTCGACCAGCGCCGCCCGCGCCCTCCTCACCTTGCTCGACGACCCCCGCCCGTGCGACGCCCCGCCCCCCGGCGCACGCATCATGCGCAAGCTCGCACCGCTGCTGGCGGCCCGCGGCCTGACCGCGGCGTCCGCCCCCGCGTCACGACCCGCGCACACCGTCGCCGAGCGCGCCGCGCTTGCCTTGGCGCGCATCACCGGGCTGCGACCGGGCTTTTCGTCGGACCTGCCCGAACCCCGCCGCCACGCCGCCGCCGGGGCTTGGCGCGCCTGGATCACCGCCCATCAGCGCGCCGCCACCCCCTCGTCGCGACCCGCCGATTTGCCACCGCCCTGATTCCGCGACCCCGCCGGCCGCCCATCACCTGTCACGATGCGAACTGGTCCGGCCGCTCGCCGATATCCAGGATGCTGCACGCGACGATCGGTTGCAGACCCAGCTCCGCGGCCCGTTCGAGCAACTCGTCGCTCTCCGCACCCGGGTTGACGAAGAACTCGATCGGATGGACCGCGGCGATCTCCGGCAAGAGCTTGATCCCCACCGCCGGCGGCACATAGAGCGAGACGCGACGGAGCCGGACCGGGATCTCGCCCAGCGAGCGGTAGACCTTCAACCCCTCGATCTCGCCACCTTTCGGGTTGACCGGGTAGACCTCCCACCCCTGTTTGAGGTGTGCGCGCACGGACTTGTTGCTGTATTTCGAACGGTCGGCCGACGCCCCGACAATCGCCACTGTTTTCTGCGCGGTCTCTGGCATGATGACTCCTCTGCCCGGCGCGATCCGCCCGAAATCATGTGGGCGCATCTGCCGGCGACGCCCCGGACCCCTCTTCGGAAGACTCGATCACCTCGCGTACCACGTAGGGCTTGATGTCGTTGACGGTGTTCCGGCTGTCGCTGAGCAGTTCGAGGGTGAACCCCAGCGCCACGAGGTTGAACGCCATCGAGATCAGCGTCAGTCCCACATAGAACAATGGCCGGCTGGTCAGATCCTGGTGCTCGAACAACCGCTGGTACAGCAACACCGCCATCACCACGGCACACGCCAACGTCACCACCAGCGCCACCCGCCCCATCAGGTACAGCGGACGCGCCTTGAAACTCGACTCGAACCACATCATCGCGATGTCCATCATCACATCGAGCGCCCGGCTCACCCCGTAATGACTCTTGCCGGCAAAACGCTCGGCGGCTGTGATGGGAATCTCCGCCACGCGCCCGCCACGCTGGTAGATCAACACCGGCAACAGTCGATGCTGCCCGGCCCGCAGCCGAAGCGAACGCGCCAGGTCGCCCCGGATACACTTGAACCCCCCCATGTCGCGGGCGGGACAGTCCGTCACCAGGCGCAACAGCTTGTTGGCAACCAGGCTCGGCAGCCTCCGAACGAGCAGGCTGTCGCGGCGATTGCGCCGCCGGCCGCTGACGAGGTCATACCCCTTGCGCACTTCGGACACCAACAGCCCGATCTCCTCGGGTAGATGCTGCAAGTCACCGTCCATCACGACCACGTATTCGCCCGTCGTGTGCTGGATCGCCGCGTAAAGCGCCTGGCACTGGCCCATGTTGCGCGCCAGCAGCACCGCCCGCAGGGCGGGATACTCGCCGGCGAGCACGCGCAGCAGATCGTTCGTGCCGTCGGTCGAGCCGTCGCTCACGATGACGATCTCGTAGCGGTCGGTCAGCTTGCGCAAGGCGGCGTCGGTCCGCGCCACGAACTCGCGCACGCACTGCTCCTCGTTGTGCATCGGACAGGCAACGCTGATTTCGATTCGTTTCGACACGGGCTCGGGCTTCCCTATTCGCTCGGCTCACCACCACCGCCGGCCACCTCCGCCAGCTCGCGATAGCTCACCAGCCGCCCCCCACAACGCGCCACCACCGCCGGCCAGCTCCCCTCGCGCAACGCGGCAAACTCCGCCTGCCACTGGTCCGCGACGCGCATCGGCCCATAGTCCGCCGGCAGCGGCGGATCCCCGGGCCGCGGATCACCCGGATGGCACACGATCTCGACCACTGCCCCCGCCGGCAAACCCCGGGCATAGCGGACAAACCGCGCCACGCACAGCCGGGCACCCTGGTCCGCGATCCCCCACACCGCATCGGGCCACCGTACCCCCTCCGCTACCTCGTGCGACCGCGCCCACCAGCGCAACAAGAATACCCGCGCCAACGCCGACCCCGAACCCATCGGCACGCCGCGCTCCACCGTCCGGCGGACCCACCGGACGTTATACCGGCGCGCCAGACGGCAAACAATCGGCATCATCCGCGGCCAACAGTGGATGTGCTTTTCGCTGTCCAGGTGAGACGGGCGCACACCCAGATCACAGACCCGCTCGATCTGCGCGGCCCACTCCGCTTCCACCTGTTCGAGATCCAGGCGACGCAACGCCGCCCGCCGGCCCAGCGCGACATAGCTGCCGAGAAACCGGCCTTCCGGCGTCACCAGCGATCCGACCCGCTCCGCCGCCAGCACCGGCCGACCGCGCAGGATGTTCAGGTGTACCCCCATCGCGACGGTCGTCAGCCGCGCCGCCGCCTCGACGCGCGGCCCGTTCGCCAGCAGCGAGGCGCTCGTGAGCACGCCTTGACGCCCCAGCGCCTCGACCGCCCGCTCGACCGCCGGGTGGAGCCCCAGGTCGTCGGCATTGATCACGACGAACATGACCACAACGCTCCGGCACCGCGCGAGGAGAACTACCGGCCCGACGCGGGCGCCGAGGCCGGCCCGGCGACCGCCCGCGGCTTCGGCGGCGGGTTGAGCTTTTCGCCGTAGTGCGTGAGATAGTCGCGCAACGCCTTGGGCGACCAGCTCGTGACGATGTACCGGTCCGTGAACACCCACGCCAGCCCGGCCACGGGACCAATCTGCACGAACCACACCCCGTCGTCGTCCCGTTCGAGCCGCGCAGTGATGGGCCGGTCCTTTTCGGAACCGGCCTTGTCCATGCCCTCACGCCATTCTTCGCAGAGCTTCTCGAGCGTCGTGCGAACCCGGGCCGGGTCTTTCCGAATCTCGATCAACGTCGTAAACGCCAGGGGCAGGTGCAACGGATGACGCGGGTAGTTGTGCAACACCACCCGCCGGCCAAGGTTCCCCAGCACATCCTTTTCCGCGTCGATCTTCAAGTCGGCCTGAATCTTATTCCACAGCCGCGTCGCCTCCTCGCGGTCCTTCGTGCTGCGCGTCGCGTAGTAACTCGATATCAGCCGCGGCAGGAAACGCGCCATGCTCACGTTGTACACCGCGTACCGCGATTGCGGCGGGATCGCCGCCAGCAGGTGCGGATCACGCACGTGCGGATCCGCATACACCCGCCGCGCCGTGCCCGATGTCAACCGCGAGTTCGTGATGCAGTACAACGCCCGCCCCTCAAACCCCAGCGCCCAGTGCGACCGCTCCACATCGTGACAGTTCCACGCATCGAAAAACGCCGTCGCGCGACCCTTGACGAACGGATCGAGCCGCTTGCAGATCTTGCGAACCGACACGAATACCTCGATCAGCGGCTCGCTCGAGAATTGCGCCCGCACCGCCGAAACCCACGGGTCACCGTTGATCGATGCGGTCTTCCCCTCGGCAACCGATGCGATCAGCGGCCATACGTCACGACCCACCGTGATCACGAAGTGGTCTCCCAACCGCCCCCACGCAATCACGCACCACGGCGGCAGCCGCCGGTCGCGCAACTCCTGGTACACCCAACGCCCAGCCTGCTTCTTCACCAGCGTCGCTACCCCGGCGTCGGTCATGCTGCGAACCGTCTTCTGGATGATCCGCAGAAAAGGCCGATTGTCACCCCGGGTCTTGATCACCGCCGCGATCCGCAGCTCGTCCACCTTGCTGCCCGAACCATCCGCCCGGGCGCCGGTGGCCTTCGTGTCGATCAACGCCACCGCGAACGGGTAGTGCGCCACCACGCCGAGCGTCTCGAACACGCGAATCGTGAGCTGTTCCTTCGGGCCCAACCGGCCGCTGAGCTGCCCGAACAGGTCGATCAACGTCCCCAACGACGATGGTCCCTCGGGCACCGCGCCCACGTCGGGAAGCGGCAACCCCTTCCAGCACAAAAGGTTATCCGCTGGAAGCAAATCCAGCGGACCCTGCGCCGCCGCCGCCGGGCTCAGTCCCGACACGATCCCGCACCCAACAACCCCCACCAGCAACACCGCATGTATCCGCACCGGCGACTCCTTACATCAAGACCGATCCGAAAGCCTAATCGCAGCCCACGCTTACTTCCACCACCGGCGCCGCCAATAGTTGCAGCCCGCACGCCGCCCAAGTTGCACGCCCCCGCCACCCCGCTACGATGCGGTCAGCCGTACAAGGACACCTGCATGACGACCCTCTTGGC
>JALSRY010000700.1 GCA_026984555.1 Phycisphaerae bacterium | reverse complement strand
GTCGCCAAGCACGCTCGACCTCGGGAATGGGGACGAGTTCTCCATCGCGATGATACACCCGCATCCAGGCTTCCAGATGCGGCGCGATCTTGCCGTCGATTCGTCGCGCGAAAACCGGGCCGTAGACGAGAGGCTCCTGGGTGGCGCTGCGTCCCCGTTCGGCCAGGCCCAACCCGTGAGCACGCGCGGTCTGAAACTGCTGCGGTTGCAATTCCGGTCGCGGGCCGCTGTGACACGCCGTACAGGCCAGCTTCTCCAAGTGGATCGGCGGCAACCCGCGGTGCGCCGGTCGTGGGGCGCCATAGCGCCCGCCGGCCCGCAATGCCGGATCCGTCGCATCCGCAACGCCGAGATGACACCCCTTGCACGTGTACGCCGCCCGCCAGGCCTGCCCGGTCGTTTGCGCTTCGGACGGATAGCCGCGGACGATCCGGTGGTCGATCTGGTTCCGGTGACAATCTACACATGTCAGCCCGGCGGCCAGATGCACATCGCGCGGCGCCAGCATCTCCGCAACATCGTGCGCCGCCCCCACCCGCCGCCTCGTGTGGCAAAACCAGCACCGCTCCGCGGGCGGCCGTCTGGTGATCGCGAACAGCACACGGTTGTCGGCATCGAAACGACTGGCATCCCATTCGATCTTCGGACCGGCCTGCTCGGGGTGATCGGGGTCCGGCTCGGCCAGGGGGTCCCAGTCGTCCGGAACTTTCGCCGCCTCCCCGCGAACCACCGCCAGCCCCAACGCCGCCGTCGCAGCCCACTTGAAATTCTCCCGCTCGATCTGCCGGGCCCGCTCACCGGCATCGTAGCGTCCATCGGCGGCATGGCAGATCATGCAGTCGATCTCGAGCGGCCCGGAGACCCGCCACCGCGCAGCCTGGGGTGACCGCTCGAGCTCCCCGGGCGCCGGCTCGCCCCAACCCCCGCCCGGCATGTGACTCCCAAAACGTTTGACCAATTGCCAAGGCGCAAGGCCGGCCTTTCGCGTCGGCTGCGTCTGCGGCCAGCCATGATCCGCCAAGGCAACGGTCACGCCGAGCTTCTCGCTGGTCCACCACCACGGCTCGCCGCGCCGCTTCGCCCCACCGGGCCCATCCGCCGACGCCGGCGCAAAGTGCCAACCCGTGGCAATCTGCGCGTACGGATGGCACTTGCCGCAGGTCGCGCGCGGCGAGTACGGGCCGGCGAAATCGTCCGTCGGATCGATCGCCTGACCGTCCTCATCATAGAGCGTGAGGCGGTGAACATAGGGCGTGCGGCTGTCGGTGCGTAACGAGCCGGCGTCGCCCTCATCACCCCCGGAAGCACACGCCGTGGCAGCCAACATGACCGCAGCGAGCACAAACGCGGGGCGCCGAGATCCGCCGCCAGTCCCTAATCCACACCGCCGGCCCGCGCCGGGCACGCCCGTCGACCCCCGCGCCTCCGCCGCCAAATGTCTCTCGGAACCCATCGCATGCCTCCACAGACGACAATCCCGAACGCCGGGAAGCATGATCTTAGGGCACCCGCATCCAAAAGTGAAAAAGCCATCGCCCCCCGCCTCGGCGGGACCGGGCCGGGCACGAGCGCCGCCCGGCAGGCCGCGTCGCGCAAAACCGGCCGCCCGCGTACTGCCGATGACAGCGCGCGGGCGGCTCCGGGTGCTTTCCCTGATCGCAACGAGCCGTTTACGGGCAGGTTTGCCCGTAGTTGGCCAGCAGGATCGCGAGGTCGGCGAGGTCCACGTCGCCGTCGCCGTCGATGTCGCCGTCCTGGTAGCTCATGCCGCCGCCCTGGTCGTAGTGCGCCAGCAGGATCGCCAGGTCGGACAGGTCCACGTCGCAGTCGCCGTCGAGGTCGCCCGGAAGCTGCGGGCCGGTCTGTGCCGCCCAGATCTCCACGTCGTCCACGTTCCAGCCCGGATAGGTCACGCTGCCGTCGGTCGGGCCCATCGTCCAGCGCACATACACCGTCGCCTGGCCGTCGGCGACCGCCGAGATGTCGAACGTCTGCTGCGTCCAGCTCGTGTCCGCGGTCGAGCTCGACGGGTTCGACCACACGGTCGTCCAGTTCGAGCCGTCGCGGGAAACCTCAACCGAGGCGTGGTCGAAGGTGCTGCTCTCCACACCCAGCCAACGCCAGAACCGCAACTCGACCGAAGTCAGCTCGCTACAGTCGATCGCCGTCGTCGTCAGACTGTACGCCGGCATGTTGCTGCTGTAGTCACCACCGAGGTTGTATCCGTAGACATTGACGCCCGTATGACCCGAAGTCGGGTCGCCATTGTGCGTCCCGCCGCCGGTCGGCACACCGAACGCCCACTGGCCCTCCACGCTCCAGCCCGGATCACTGTCCAGCGGAAAACTGTAGACTTGTACCGGCGGCGGCGGCGTCACGTCGATCGAAACGACCGCCTCGTTCGAGTCGCCGCCGTCCGGCGGCGTGCCGCCGTCGTTGGCCTTGAACGTGAAGCTGTCGGCGCCCAGGTACCACGGCTCGGGCTGGTAGTCCACCACGTTCCCGCCGGCGGCCAGCGTGTACGGCACGCTGTCGATCGGGCCGGCGCCGGGGTCGGAGAGGCTGCCGTGGGCCGGCAACGCCGTGACGATGTAGACCAGCGCGCCGGGCGGGTCGGGCAAGCCGTCGTCGGTCGCGCCAAGCGTGATCGACAGCGGGTTGTTCTGCGGCGTCGAGACGGCGGCGGACTGGGCCGTCGGCGGCCGCGGCCCGCACGAGCCCATCGCCGAGAGGTCGGTCTCGTAGTAGTCGGGATCGACGCCGTGGCCGGCCGAGAGCCCGGCGAGCCCGTCGGTGGCGTCCACGGTCAGGTAGCTGATCGTGATGTCGCCATTGAAGTACATCTCGATCTGGAAGGTGTTGACATCCGAAGTGCTGTATTCGGGTACATTCTGGTATGTAACCACCAGCCGGTCGGCCAGTTGCTTGTAACTGACCGTGCCGGCACTGGAGGGATTGAGGTCATCGAAGAGCGCACTGATGCGCGGTATAGCGAAGTGCTGCGAAGCGCTCTCGGTATAAGTAGTATCACTGGCGCCGAAGGTGAGGTATCCGTTGGAGCCGACATAGACACTGTTGTAGGCCACGCCGTAGAGGTATACCTGCGCACCACCCGTGAGCGTGATGAGCTCGGAATCGTCGTCGGAGAGCGTGATCGTCGTTCCACCGGCGGGGTCGGTCGGCAACGCGGTGATGTCTTCGACGCAACCGGCGTAGAAGTCTACGGTCCCGTTCGGCGTAAACAACAGGGACTTGTTGTCCAGATCGTTGTCGCCGCCGAACTCCTCGGTGAAGAAGTCGGGAATGTCCGGCGTCGTGAACGTGTAGCACGCGCCACCGTTGTCGTCGGTGGTCGCATTCCCGGCCTCGTCCTCGGCGTCGATGCTGAAGAAATAGGTCGTGGCATCCGTCAGGCCAGAGAGGCGGATCGAGTGCGTTGATCGGAAGCCGCCTTCCTGGGCCGTCTCGGTCAGGGCATCACAGGCAAGGCCGTAGTGAATGACGGCGTTCGTGTCTTCGTCGGTATCGAAGGTGATGGTGGCATCACGCGGGTTGATGTCGGTCACCTGGACGTTGGAGATCACCGGGGGCGAGCAATCGACGAGGGACGATTGCGTGACGGTCACGTTGGAGCCGCCCTGGCCGTCATCGGCATCGATGTAGGTGGCGGTGACGGTATCCCCGTCGGCGATCTGGAGCACGCCGGCGCCGCCGGATTCGTTCAAATCGACAGTCGCACGGAATGCGGCGGTTTCGGGACCGGTTTCGGTAAGGGTAAGCGTCAGGCCGGTGGGGTCGGTATCGGATGCGATATTCACATCGACCGTCTCGACCACGCCGTCGTCGGTGTTGAGGTCGCAATCAACGACCTGGACGGTGGCGGTCGCGGTGCAGGCGTACTTGGTACGATCGAGTGAGATCGTACCCTGCGACGAGCAAGCGACGAGCATCGGCGTAGCAGCGAGGGAGAAAGGCTGCGGGCCGGCAGGTACGTTGTAGCCGTAAACCTCGATGCGGTAAGCGCCGGGGGTCGGGTTGTCGATGACGACCTGCTCGATGTTGTTGATGTGATCGGCCTGAGTGCGAACGGCGGGGGCCGACGGGTTGTTCATGTCGAGGGTCCAGGGGTAATACTGCGTACCGCCGGAGTCGAAAACGCGCAGGTCGAGATCGTTGACAAGAACCGGGTTGACGTTTGGCGTTCCGGGGGCGTCGTCCCAAGCCAGGGTGACCTTGATTTGCGTGTCTCCAGGGTTGGCGACGACGAGCACGGAGAAGGCCTGTCCCTGGTCGACCTCGGCTTCGAGGAAGTTGCCGCTGCGCAGGAGATCGTCAGCGGGCTGGACGCGGACGGAGCCGTAGCCGGTCTGGTAGTCGGGACCGGGATTCTGGATATCGGCGGCCGTGTGTGCGAGGAGCACCTTGAGGGTCGAGTTTCGGAAATCGGGCTCGCCGGGATACTGCTGGCGGAAATCCTGGAGGAGCAAGACGCCGAGGCCGCACACGGTCGGACTGGCCATGGAAGTACCGCAGAGGGTGGTGTATCCGCCGCCGGCGTTGCACGACGTCACGCCGCCGTCGTCATCGGACTGGCAGCCAGGTGCGGAGATGTCGGGCTTGAGCCGCCCGTCGTCGGCGGGTCCGAAGCTGGTGAAATCGGTAACGGAGTCGTCGTTCGAATT
Organism: Phycisphaerae bacterium; assembly: GCA_026984555.1. Lineage (GTDB taxonomy): Bacteria > Planctomycetota > Phycisphaerae > UBA1845 > Fen-1342 > JALSRY01. The sequence goes on along the minus strand of JALSRY010000700.1, from coordinate 3,033 downwards.
GAGGGCGCCGACGGTAATGTGGTTCTTGGCGCAGGCCGGCGGAGCGGTGGAGTGGTAGGGGCTCTCGAAGCCCTCGATTCCGAGGCAGCGGGTGGTTTGTCGTTCGTTGCCGTTGGCCCACACGATGCGGAAGGGGGTATCGAACAACGGGTTGCTGCCATCGCCCCGGACGATCGTATCGATCAGTTCGCCGGTGGCGCCGTAGTTCCCTTCCCAGGTACAGTCGAAGCCGTTGGGAGCGGTGTTGGTGCCGATGGAGTTATTGGCGATATCGGCGTCGTAAGTGGCGATAGCTTCGTGGTAATCGTGCTCGATATCGCCGGGATCGGTATAGAGGAACCCTTCGTGGAGGCCGCCTTCCTGCTCGTATCCGTAAGAGACCATCGTGCAGTTGGGGGCCATACCCGCGTACGTCCCGCCGCTGGATGTGCCGTCGCCGCCGACGGTACCCGCGACGTGGGTGGAGTGGTAGTGGACGCCGCTGGCGTCGTGCTCGGTCAACCGACCGCCAAAGTCGGGGTGCGTGTGGTCGGCGGTGCCGCCGTCGTAGATCAGGGCGACGACCCCGGTGCCATCGAGACCGTAAGGGGGCTGGTGGACGATATCGGCACCGACGCGAGCGCGGTTGGAGTTGTTCGTGGGGCTGAACTTCGGCAAGGGGGGTTCGATCCATTGGACGGCGTCTTCGTCGGCCAACGCATAGACGTTTTGGTAGGGGAGCTCCACGACGAGCCCGTTGATCGAGCGTAGCTCGGAACGAATCCAACCGCCGTAGAGCCGCACGAGGCCGGCGGCTCCGTCGAGATCAACATCGGGATGGAAAAGGACATAGACGCCGACCCGCGGATTGTCGGCGGCGGTCACGGGCTCGGGCGGGGCACCATTCTTGACTGTCTTGGGCCGCTGAACAACCATCCAGTCGTAAACCACGCCATCGATGAACCCGGGGTGGAGTTTCCAGTCGCGTTGGATGGCGACGGCGGCCGCAAGATTGGCGTGTTGGGCGAGGGCCGCGTTGTCGAACCGGGAGCCGTCGATCGCAGCAAAGAACGCGTTGTCGCCGACGTAGCGGAGAAGTTGGACGCCGGCAGCGGCCAGGGTCGTGCGTTCGGCGGGTGTGACCGGACCGGCGAACTGGACGACGACGTGGTTGACGCCGCCGGCCGCGAAGGTGGCGAGATCAGCGGCGGCTTGTTGAGAGCCGACCAGCGGGATCGCAACATCCCCGCTGACCCAATGGATGGTCGCGGTGGCGATGTTGACGGGCTGCTGTCCGGCGGGTGCCGCGTTGGACGGCTTGTCGGAAGCGTTGATCCAGGGTGTGTTCAGTGCGACTACGATGACGATTGCCGCCAGCGCCGCAGCGCCGACGAGGCGGGGTGCCTTCAACATCCTTACCCTCCTCATGGAGCAGATTGTACCGAGTGGCTCACCTCAAAACCGCGGCGGGATCGTTGCGTGCGATCCCGCCCCGAAAGAACCGTACGATATGTGCACGGCGCCGAAACGAGCGGGAACCCGCATCGTCCCGGTAGTTTCCAGTATAGCGGGTCCGGGGTGCGTGTGGAGAACTTTTCGCGCGGAGCACGCACGGGAAATTCCCGTAACGATTCCGTCGCGACCGGGTCCCGAGATGAACGGCGGAAAGGTCGTTCTGCCGGCGGGCCGGAGGATCTCAGGGGGTCGCGAGGACGCCTTCGAGCCGCTCAAGGGCCCAATCGAGCTCGTCTTTCGTGATGCACAACGGGGGCGCGAGGCGCATGGTCTGCTCGTGGGTGTCCTTGCAGAGCATTCCTTTCGCCATCAGGGCTTCGCAATAGCGGCGAGCGGTGCCGGCGGCGGGATGGAACTCGATACCCACCCAGAGCCCGCGGCCGCGGATTTCCTTGATCTTGTCGGTCTTGATTTCGCGCAGGCGGGCGAAAAGGTAGTCGCCCATCTCGCGAGCATTGCGCTGGTAGCGGTCGGTCTTGAGAATCTCGATGACGCGGCGGGCGACGGCGCAAGCGAGCGGGTTGCCGCCGAAGGTGCTGCCGTGGACGCCGGGAGTGAACACGCTGAGAATCTCGCGTGAGGAGACGACGGCGGAAACGGGCATGATGCCGCCGCCGAGTGCTTTTCCGAGGATGAAGATGTCGGGTTTCACGTCCTCATGGTCGCAGGCAAACGTTCGGCCGGTGCGGCCGAGGCCGGACTGGATTTCGTCGGCGATGAAGAGGATGTTCTTCTCGGAGCACAGATCCCGGACCTGCCGGAGGTAGCCATCGGGGGGAACGATAATGCCGGCCTCACCCTGGATCGGCTCGACGAGAAACGCGACGGTGTCGTCGTCGATCGCGGCCCGGAGCGCATCGATGTCGCCGTAGTCGATGACCTGGAATCCGGGCGTGAAGGGCCCGAAGCCTTCGCGGCAGGTAGGGTCGGTGGAAAAGCTGATAATGGTTGTCGTGCGGCCGTGGAAGTTGTTCTTGCAGCAGATGATCTTGGCGCGGTCCGCGGCGACGCCCTTTTTCTCATAGCCCCATTTGCGCGCGGTCTTGATCGCGGTTTCGACGCCTTCAGCGCCGGTGTTCATGGGCAGGACCGCCTCCATTCCGCAGAGCTCGGCCAGCGCGGCGCACATCGGACCGAGCTGGTCGTTGTGGAAAGCCCGCGAGGTGAGCGTGACGCGGTCGAGCTGCGCCTTGGCGGCGGCGACCAGCTCGCGGTTGCTGTGGCCAAAGTTGACCGCCGAGTACGCCGCCAGCATGTCCATGTAGCGTTTTCCATCGACATCCTCGACCCAAACGCCCTCGGCCTTGGCGACGACGACGGGAAGGGGGTGGTAATTGTGCGCGGCGACGCGCTCCACGAGCTGAATGTGCTGGGCACCGGTCATTGCACGATTCTCCTGTCGGCGTGCGCCACGTCGCACGCGCAAGCTGGTCATGAGTCCCTGGTTGCTTGTTGCGCGGGCACTATACCCCCCGCGGCGCGGACGGTTCAACACCCGGCGGCACCGGGGGGGCGCGGCGGGTGGAGCCGGCAGCGACG
>JALSRY010000699.1 GCA_026984555.1 Phycisphaerae bacterium | reverse complement strand
CGTGCGCTGCGCGACGGTATTTCGCAGCGGGACGCACGGGAAAGTCGACCCGGCGCGTATACACGATCCGAGTGTGCGGCCAAAGCTTGGAGGCGAGAGCAGCCAGCGTCAGGGCGGGCGAGGTGTGCGCATGCACGATGACACGCCGACCGGCACGGCCCAGCGCAGCGACCCGGATCAGGTTGCCCGGATGGTACATCGCACGCCGATGAAGCGGTCGGATCGCCAATCCGGTCTGTGCGACACGTTGGGCAAGCGGCGATCCCTGCGGCGCGGCGATGACCTGCCGCCATCCGCGCGCGGCAAGGCCCCGGGCGAGAAACCAGACCTGCCGCTCACCACCGCGCCAGCCGTGCTGCGTCGAAAGGTGCACGATCAGCGCGCTCGGTTCAGCCGGTCCGGATGCGGTGTGCGTGGCCATACGCGGCGAGCTTACCGCGTTCTGACCCTTTTCTCTACGCTGTGTTCTACGGAGCGCCCCTTCAATCATGACAACGGTGATATCAGATGTCAGAATACACAAAAATAGGACTTGACATGGCGCAACTAAGGTTCTATATTGTCAGCGTGTGGAGATTGCAGAAAGGAGGATCAGAACATGACACAGATCACTCGTTGGGAACCGCTCCGTGAGATGGCAACCTTGACTGACCGGATGAATCGTCTCTTTGACGAGGTGTGGGGACGTCCCTTGCGCCGCGGTGGCGACGACGACAGCGCAATGATCGGCGCGTGGGCGCCGGCCGTCGATGTGCTGGAGACCAAGGATGGGCTGCAGCTGACGGCCGAGCTCCCTGGGATCGATCCGAAGAACGTCGAGGTCACTGTGGAAAACGGCGTGCTCTCACTCCGTGGCGAACGGAGCTTCGAAAAGGCGGCCGAAGGTGAGACGTACCATCGGGTCGAGCGCGTCTACGGAACGTTTGAACGTTCCTTCACGCTACCGACCTCCGTGGATCCGGACAAGATCAAGGCTCAGTTCAAGAACGGTCTGCTGACGCTGACGATCCCGAAGCGCGAAGAGGCGAAGCCGAAACCGATCAAGATCCAGGTCGAGTCGAAGTAGCACATCAAACCGCAAGCACGACACGAGCGGTCGAAGCAAACCCCTTGCGAAGCGGCGGGCCCGAGGGCCCGCCGGTTTTTCAACCGCAGGTGAGCCGCCGGCCGGGTTGCTCGTAGCGAGTTCCCATCCGGGACCCTGGATGGGAACAGTGTCGTTCCCGAGGCAGAGCCGATTTTTCTGCCATGTCAAGGAAGACAAGGATTTCTGCGGAGGTGTACTGGCCGGCGCCGCACAAGGGCATCCGCAGGCTGACCTGTCTGCGTGCGGTTGCCCGCACAGGCAGGCGCCGAGGTTTCAAAAAAGCGCCGTTTCTGAACGGGAACGAGCGAGCGAGGGAGTTTCGCCGTACGAACGCCGCCCCGCCGGCGCCAACCGCCCGGGCGCTCGGTACGGCACGCGCAAACGTCAAGACCCCAGGGGTCTTGACGCTGGGGCGTAGCCGTGCCATCCTGGATTGACCCACCACGCTGCTCCGAAAGGAGCTGCTGATGTTTTCCAGAACGCTTGGAGCCGTTCCGCAGGGGATCGGTGCCCTCTTCGTCACCGTCGAAGTCGACCGC
>JALSRY010000698.1 GCA_026984555.1 Phycisphaerae bacterium | reverse complement strand
GAGCAAGGGGAGATCCTCGGGCACGGTGATGTTCTGCGGCGGCTCGAAGTCGATGCGGTGTCCGTGTTCGCCCCAGACCGGGCGGCGGGAATCGACGACCGAGCCGTCGTGGCAACCCAGGCAGTTCCGGGGGCGCGTGACCGCGGGGTGCTCGGGCGAAGTATCGGGCGGGTCCATCAGGCGCGTGCTGACGCCGCTGGCCAGCGGCTCGAGCCACTCGGTATGGCACGCGGCGCAGGTCCGCGGCTGGGTGGTGGCGGCGGCCTGTCGCCGGGCGGCGAGATTCAGCCCGGAAGCGGCCGGGTCGTAACGCACCTTGAACTTGCGCACGCGGTTGGGCATCAGCTCGGTCAGGTACAGGTCGCCGGCGGCGTCGATCGCGATGCCGAAGGGCGTGTCGAACTTCAGGATCCGGCCGTCCGAACCGCGCAGTACATCGACCAGGATGCCGTTGGGCCGGAAAATCTGGATGACATCGAGCGTGCCGTCCACCACCCAGACGTTGCCACGCGGATCGACCGCGACCCCCTTGGCGCGATAGAGGTTGCCCATGTCGGCGCCGTAGGCGGCGATGCTGCCCACCACGCGACCATCCTCGTCGAAGACCTGCACGCGCCCTCCCAGGGCCTCGCTGATCAATACGTCGCCCCGGCGGTTGGTGGTCACCATCAGCGGGTACTCGAAACGGCCGAGCGATTCGCCCCTCTCGCCCCACTGGCCGATCTCGGCAGTGGTCAGGTCGATCCGCGAAAGACGATGGTTGTCGTTATCCACCGCCCAGAGGTAGCGACCGTCGAGACTCGGCACCATGTCGGTGATGTCCACCGGCACCCCGCCCTCGGGCGCCGGCAGCGTGTATTCCGCCGGCGTGGCGCTTCCGTCGGGCGAGAACACGACGATCCGCCGATTGCCCGTGTCGGCGATCCACACGCGTCCGTCGGGCCCGACCTTGACACTCATCGGACGCGAAAACGTCCGTCCCAACATGCTCGCGATGACCGAAACGAACGTCCCGTCGTTGCGGAACACCAGCACGCGGTTACGCGCCCCGTCGGCGATATAGACCGTCCCGTCGCCGGCCACGGCCACCGCGGTCGGCATGAGCAAGCCCGGCTCGCTGGGAAAAGTGTAGCTGGTCTCGGGCGCGGCGCGGTACGGCGATGTATTGCCGGCCTGCCCGCGCGCCGTCGCCGCGACGATCAGTACCAGCGCCGCGGCACAAGCCCGACCTGCGCCCCGGCCGCGCCGGCGGCGGCGCTGAGAACACGAATTCGGCGCTCGGTGCGACACAGACGCTCTCCGGGGGCTCAGGGCGTTACGGGTTCAGAAGCCGGCCGCGTGGTCGACTCGGGTTGCGTCCGGGGACCGATGAAACCGGGCAGGTACAGCGGCCGTCCCTCGCGAATGTCCTGGATCGCGTGGAAAATCCAGCGGTCATACAACGATTTGATCCGTTGCGGCGGGTAGCCGACGGTCTTGAGGTCGACCAGGCTTCGCTGCCGCGTGTGACACGCCAGGCAGTTGAGCGTTTCCGGAGCACGCATCGTGTGCACCCGCTGAAGGATCGCTTCGCGCTCCTGCGGGCCGACCTCCGCGCCCCGCTGGAGGAACTCCCGCACCGCCTGTTCCGAGCCGCGGTGCTTGAGGATCGGCTGGCCGGTCTGCGGATCGCGGATGGCGAGTTTCTCGCCGTACTCGCCGTGGAAATACAGCGGCAGCGTCGCCGGCAGCGATAGCAACGTCCGTTTGAACGGCTCGCTCGTGTAGCGGAACGCGTGGAGCTTGTTGGCCAGCTCGTGCAGCTCGGTGAGATCGTCGGCCTGGCGGGCGGCCTGGCGCATCAGCTTGACGATGAACTTCTGAATCTTGCGCGTGGGGTGCGCGACGGCCTCCTGGCCCTTGGCCGACAGCGCCCAGGCGTAGGCCCGCAACAACGCCGGCGGATCGGTCGCCCGGCCGGTCTTGAGGTCGTACCAGACCAGCGGTCGGGGTTGCACGTCGGTCTTGAAGTGGCACACGCCGCAATGAATGCTCGTGGCGTGCATGTTCAGGAACGCGCGCACCTCCTTGTGCCGGTTGTGCGGCAGCGGGCTGTGGCAACCGCTACGGATGCAGTCGTTGTGGGGGTCGGGCTGAAACCAGCCCTGGATCCGGTGGTAATGGGCCAACGGGGTGCGCGGCGTGGGGGAGAACTCGACGCCGGCCCATTCCTCGCGCCTGGTCTCCCAGACCTCGCGCGTAAGGCGTTTGGGGATTTTGGTGATCTGCTTGGGAGCCTTGGGCGGGCGAATCAGCGACACGACCAGGTAGTCGAACGCCTGGTAGCTGAGGTATACGACCACGATGATCGGAATCAGCGTGTAGAAACGCCGGATGATGCTGATGCGCTCCTGGCGGCGGCGTGCGGCGTCCGGGTCGGGGGGCATCGGCTTGTGCTGCTGGTCACTCATGCTGTGCCTCCGCGGGCACCTCGATGCCCAGCTCGCGGGCCACCCGTTCGACGAACTCGGTATGCGACTCGGCCAGGCGGACGATCGGTGTCTGCCCGGTCAAGGTGGCCCGGGAAATCGGGAAGACCATCGGCGAAAAGACGACGTTGCAGATGTGCAGGATGCCCACGTGAATCACCGCGAGGAATGCCTCGTATGTGTGGGCGATGACGGCGATGTTGAACACCCGGCCGCTGAAATAGTGGGTGGCGACCTGCTGGCCCCAGAGCAGCGCCCCGGTCGCCCCCAGCAGAAACGTACCCCAGCCGACGCCGATGTACTCGAACTTCTGGTCGATCGTGAACCGCCCGAAGGTGGGCGGATCCTTGCGGAGAAACAGCAGGTACGCCAGCAATTGCCCGGCTTTCTTGAGATCCTCCGGACCGATGAACAGCGGTAGCGACATCACCGCCCGGATCACGCCGACCCGTTTTCCATCCGGCCTCCGCTGGCGCGACCGCCGAAACGCCATGCCCGCGACGAAAAGCAAGTGGACCAGGAAACCCGCGACCAGCGCCGTACCGGCCAGATGGTGCACCGTCCGAGCCACCCCCAACCCGCCCATCGCGTTGATCACCAACCGGGCCCAGTGCTGGCTGGCGAACTTCATCGGGAACCCCGTCGCCACCAGCGTGGCGAACAGGATCGCCAGGATCCAGTGCTGGACGTTTTGCGCCGGCGTGAAACGCCGCAACCGGCGACGCCCCTCGGGATGCTTGAGAATCTCCAGCGTCAACCGCTTCATCCGCTCTTCGCCGTGCACGTGACGCCCGATGACGACCTGCATCAGCTCCAGCACCGTCAGCACGAGCGACGGACCGAACGTGAACATCGTCAAGATGACGAAAAAGATCGCCAGACCGATCTCGATCCGCCCCAGTTCCGGGATGTCGAAGTGCACGGCGGCGGCCGCGATCGTCTTGTCCGCACCGGGATGGCACGCCGTGGCCCGGCACGAGTTGGCCTTGTTCGCCGGATACGTCGCCGAAAGCGGATCCTTCTTCGAACGGATCAGGTGTGCGTTCTCGCCGTACTTGACGTGGCACGAAATGCAATCCGCCGTATGAAACGCCCCCAGCAACGCCGCCTTGCCGTGAAAACTGTTCGAATAACCCACGTCCGCGTCGGGCAGGTCGAACGCCCGGCGGACTTTCGGGTCGCTGTGGCAGACGGCGCACACCTGGGCCAGCTCGATCGGCGTGCGGGCGTGGTGTACGCGCGACGTGACGTGCTTGAGATAGTAATCCGTGTTCAGCGGAATCTGCCCCGCGTGACAAACCTCGCAACGCGCGTCCGAGATCTCGCCCGTCGCGCCGGTCAGCGGAATCAGATCGCTGAGTTTGCGAAACACCGGCTCGTCGTGGCAGTAGAGGCAGTACGACTGGTTCGGGGCCAGCAGCGGCCCGCCGGTGAACTCGAGCTTGGCCAGCCGATCGGGGTTGTGAATGCTCTGTTTGAGCATGCCCACCAGGTTCTGGTGGCTGAACCGCCGGGCCAGGCCGCTCGGATCGTTGAGGTGGCACTCGCGCGTGCAGTTGACCTTCGACACCGGGCGGTGCGGAATCACCGAGACTTCCGAGCGTTCGTGACAACCCGTACAGGCGATGCGCGCGTGGGGGCCGTTCTGCTCGCGCACGTACTCCGGATCGACATGGAACAGGTGCAGCTCGTCCGTCTTGCTGTCGATCCGCCCCATGCCACGAAACTGGTGACACAGCAGGCAGTTGTCCGGATCGTCCGCCCGGGCCGCCCCCGCACCGGCCAGCCAGACCGCCCCCAGCCCCAGCGCAACCAACGTCGCACCGCCGATCCTCCCGCCGCCGCGCCACGGACGGCGCCGACACCCTGATTCCGGTTTTCTCATCTTCGACACCTCCGGCGTGCCGGGCCAGACGACCCGGGCGGCCGATTCGACCAACCCCGGGCACGGTTGCGCGCGTCGGTCGCGACCGGGTGGTTCTCGTGTTTCCCGCTGTCTTGCGTCCCCCGGATTCCTCTCCCGCCGGCTCGCGGACCGGGCCACTCCCGACCGCGCTCAGGGCCGCTGCGTGCCGGGTTGAACCGGCAGGTAGAACGGCTTGCCTTGCTCGATGCTCAGTACGGATTCCATGATGGTGTTGTGCTGGAGCCGTTGCAACCGCGCCTGCGGGTATCCCAGCTTGCGGACATCCACCAGCGTCGGATTCGCCTGGTGGCAGGGCGTACACATCGCCCCGGTCGGCCGCACGTGCTCGTGTACCACGTCGAGCAAGGGCTTGCGCTGGGCTTCCGACGCCGAGGGCCCCAGCGCCAGGAACTGCCGGATCGCCTCCTTCTGCTTGTCGGTCGGCGTGCCCACCATTGCGCCGTGGTCGAACAGCGCGATCTTCGCACCGTACTCGCCGTGCACGTGCATGTGGATGCTCGCCCCCATCTCGCGCACGATGCGGCGGAACACCTTGCTGCGCGGGTTGGTGATGCGCAGCCGCAACAGCCAGTCCTGCAACTGCCAGTGGTTGCCCGAAGCCGGCAGCGCCGCCCGCACCAGACCGATCAGGCGTTTCGAGAGCGCCGGTGCGTCTTCCGTCTTGATCTCGTGGGTCTTCTCGAGCAACTGGGCGAGCTTGAGAATCGGCGGCGTGTCCATCAGGTCGCGGCCGGGCAGCGCAATCCAACGAGCCTGCGCCTCGGTTTTCTCGCCGGCGACGTGGCACACCGTGCAGTCCGTGAACGTCGTGTGCATGTTCAGAAACGCGCGCACCGAGACATCCTTGCCGTGCGGCAACGGCGCGTGGCAGCCGGCGGTGGTGCAGGTGTTCTTCGGATCGGGTTGGAACCACTTCGGGATCTGGTGGAAGTGGGCCAGCGGCCCCCGCGCGCGGTGCCCCGGGTCGGCCGCTTCCGCCGGGCTCGGCGCCGCCGCGGCCTTGAGGAACTCGTCGGCGTCGAGCCGCTTGGGAATGCCGACGATCTCGACCGGCGCCTTGCTGTGCGATTCGAGGATCGTCGCGAGAAAATGCAGCGACGTGTACGCGACGAAAATGTACGCCGCCATCGCCACGCCGGCATACGCGCGACAAAACACCCGCCGTACCGCCGAGCAGACGCGGTCGCGCAGGCTGCGGCCGGCGCCGGCGTGCTCGTCGTCGGCGTCGATACCCAGCCGGGCGGCGATCGCTTCCAGCTCGCCGCGGTGGCCTTCGACCAGCTCCTCCGCCGGCGCCTGTCCCGAGAGCGACCCGGGCGACAGGGGAAAAACCGCCGGCGAAAACATCACCGAGAACAGGTGGATCGTCGCGATGTAGATGAACGCGAGATAGGCCTCGTCGGAGTGGATGATGAACGCGAAGTTGAGGATCCGCCCCGTGAACTGCTCCGAAATCGCCGCGTTGCCCCACAACGCCAACCCGCTCAACCCCATCACCGGCATGCCCCAGAACACCGCCCAGTACTCGAACTTCTCGGCGAAGTTGAACCGGCGAAACCGCGGGCGCTCCTTGCGCAGAAACAGCAAATACCCCATGAGCTGGAGGAAGTCGATCGCATCCTGCGGGCGCAGCATCTGCGGCGCGTCGTAGATGTACCGCCACAACGATTTCCGTGCTCCCGCCTTGCGGTCCCGGTGGAGCTGCATCGCCAGCTTCACCAACAGGTAGCCGATGTGGTAGAAGAACACGGCGATCAGCAACACCCCCGCGACCCGGTGCATCGTTCGAAACACCGCCAGTCCGCCCATGAACGTCACGATCGTCTGCGCCCAGTGCGTCTCCGCGAACTTGATCGGCATCCCCGTGAACACCAGCACCGCGAACGGTATCGCCATCCCCCAGTGCTGGAGCCGCTCGTGGATGCTCATGCGCTGGACCAGCTGACGCCCTTCGGGATGTTGCAGCACGCGACGGGCCAGCCGCACCAACCGCTCGTGCTCGTGGTCGTGCGGCCGCACCAGCGCATTGAACAGCTCGAGAACCACCAGCAGGAAGAAGATCGCCATCACGCTCGCCGTCATCACGATGAAGAAAATCGCGACGTAAAACTCGGGCGTGCGCTGCGTCGGATCCAGATCGAGGTGCACCGCGGCGCGGCTCATCTCCGGCGGCGCGCCGGGATGGCACGCGGTGGTTCGGCACGTGTCGGGCAGGTTCACCGGGTTGATCGACGAACCCGGATCGTCCTTGGCCAGCATCATGTGCTGGTCGCCGTCGGGAGCCGAATGACACTCGACGCACGTGGCCGTCTTGTGACTGCCCAGCAGGCTCGCTTTGCCGTGAAAGCTCTGGAGGTAGCTCGCGACCGGATCGTGCCCTCCCGTGCGCTTCATGATCTGCGGATCGCTGTGGCACACGGCACACACCTGGGCCAGTTGTTTCACCGGCCGCGCGGGTTTCATGCGTGACGCGACGTGGTTGGCGAAATAGGTGATGTCGATCGGTACTTCTTCGCTGTGGCAAGTGTCGCAACGCGTGCCGCCACTGTGCCGCAGGAACCCTTCCGGCACACCCCGGTCGAACCCGAACGTCGGCTGATCGTGACAATACAGGCAGGCCGACTGCCCCGGTCGCAACAACGGCGGCTCAAACTTCAGCGCATCGAGCGTCTCGGGCGAGTGGATGCTCCGCTCCAGGCTCGCCTCCACCCGCCGGTGACTGAACCGCAGCGCCACCCCCGTCGCCTGCGAAACGTGACACGTCTTGGTACAGTCCACCCGGGTCTTGACGTGGTGAGGGATCACCCGGACCTCGTCCGGATCGTGACACCCGGTGCAATCGACCCGGGCGTGTGGCCCCTGGCGATACTCGTAATACTCGGCACTGCAAAAAAACAGCCGCAATTCGTTGGTCTTCGGATCCAGCCGGCTCAGCCCGCGAAACCGGTGACAAAGCAGGCAATTGTCCTTGTCCGAGGCCGACACACTGCCGCACAACACCAGCAGCACGCCAACCACCGATGCGAGTCGCGCGAGAAATGGACGCATGTTCCGCCTTCGTGAAAGGATCGTGTCGTTCATCGGTCGCGCAATAATAAAGCCGAACCCGCTCACGCCGAAACGTGACGCACGAAAAAACACATCCACCACCCGACCGGCATCCCGAAAGGGAGTTTCCCACATCGCGCGGCTCCACCGCCGAGCCGCGCCGCCGCCAGCCCGCATCTCCCGCGGCCCGCGCCGCGCTGCTCGCCGAACCGGGACGCGCCGGCCGCGACACCGCCCGTCGGCGGGGGGGGTGAACAAGCCGATCACGCACG
>JALSRY010000697.1 GCA_026984555.1 Phycisphaerae bacterium | reverse complement strand
ATCCAGAACAGCTTGGCCGGGTAGATCGGCTGGTTGTCGCCGATGCCTTTGGCCGCTCCGCGCAGCGCCCCCCACATGCCCAGCGTGACGATGAAAGGGGAGAGCGGCACGCGTTTGATCGTCCATTCGTTGAACGCGAGAATCGCGCCACAGACGCCGGCGCCTAACAGAATCGCCCAGCCGGCGCCGAGCGCGGTCCAGGTCCATCCGGCGGCGCAGACTCCGAGCACCACCGCCGCCACCCGTCCGAGGTGGCCGATGACGATGGCGCCGATCGCGACGCCGCAGGCGACTCCCGCCGCCACCCCGCCGATCGCCGCGGCCAGCGGGCCGTGGCCCGACTTGAGTAACAGGGCGACGATCATCGTGCCCAAGGCGATGCCCGAGCCGACGGAAAGGTCGATGCCGCCCGAGATGATGATGAGCGTCGCGCCGATGGCGGCGGTACCGACGACCGCGGTTTGCAGCAGCATGAGTCGCTGGTTGTCCCACTTGACGAAGTCGTGGCCGTTGAGGGTGGCGAAGAGTACCCAGACGAACACCAACCCGATCAGGGGGCCGAGGCGGGCCAGCAGCTCGGGGAGGCGTGGCGGGTGTGGCCGGGCGATGTCGGCGGGCGGGGTGGTACTCATGGCTGGGTTCGTGCTCCTGTGGCGTCGAGCATGATGCGATGTTCGTCGAGTTCGGACACCGGCCGGGCGGGACCGAGCCGCCCCCGGCACATGACCGCGATACGGTCGCACACGCCGAGCAACTCCGGGAGGTAGCTGCTGACCATCAGCACGGCCCGTGGTCGCCGGCCGTCGGCACCCACCGCCAGTTCGTCGATGAGTTTGTACACCTGCGCTTTCGAGCCGACGTCGATGCCGCGCGTGGGTTCGTCGAGCAGCAGAATGTCAACGTCGGCGTGCAACAGGCGGGCCAGTGCGACCTTCTGCTGGTTCCCGCCGGAGAGCGCGGCGGTGGTTTGCCGGGGCGACGTACACTTGATCGAAAGTTTTTCAATCCAGGGTCTCGATGCCCGATCTTGCCCGCTCGGCGTCACGAGGCCCGCGGGGCCGAGGCCGCGCAGGCGCGGTAGCGTGAGGTTGTCGGCGATCGACAGCGCGACGGCTAGCCCCTCGGTCGCGCGGTTTTCGCTGACCATGCCAACCCCCTGGGCCCATCGGCGCGCCGGCGAAGCGGGCCCCACCAGGGCGCCGACGCGCACGGTGCCCCGGCGGACCGGATCGAGCCCGAATATCGCCCGGAGCAACTCGGTCCGTCCGGCGCCCACCAGGCCCGCGATTCCCAGCACCTCGCCCCGGCGAACGTCGAGCGTGGCCGAACGCGGCAGAACCTTGCCGGCCAGATCGCGGACGGCGAGCACCACGTCGCCGGCGGGGCGTGGTGAGCGCGGGTAAAGCTCGGCGACTTCGCGTCCCACCATCATGCGCACGATCTCGCCGACGGGGACCTCGCCGGTACGCCCGCCGCCCACGGAGAGACCATCGCGCAACACGGTGAACCGATCGGAGATGGCCTGGACCTCCTCGAGCACGTGGGAAATGTAGATGATGGCGTGGCGTTCGTCGCGGAGTCGGCGCACGAGCTCGAACAGGTGGCCGATGTCCTGTTGCGTGAGGCTG
>JALSRY010000696.1 GCA_026984555.1 Phycisphaerae bacterium | reverse complement strand
GGACGAAGCCTGGTCGTGCGCAAGCCGACGGTGATACCGGGATTCGAGGAGGAAGCCCCCAACGCCGAGGAACAACTGGCCAAGCCGGTCGAGACCGCGTGGGTGACGGTGGCGGCGTATTACAACAAGAAGGCCCAGTTCCAGGAGATGATCAAGGCCCACTATGCTCCGTTCCGAGCCCGTGCGTATGTCGTGGGCCTGGACGTGCAGCGGCAGGTCATGCTTTCCAACGGCGAGTTCTCGGACTGGGAAGACGTGCCGCCCGGCCCGGCCGATCCCCAACTGAAGCTTCCGGAACCCGTCTTCGACGACAAGACCGGCAAGTTGACCAACCGCAACGAGTTGCGCGAGGCGTTCGAAAAGGTCAAAGCGGCGCAGCCGTATCTGATGGAGCCCGATTTCTACGAGGTCGAGGCGGGTGATTTCTGGGAGATGCCCCCGTTGGCGGGCTACGAGGAGAAGGAAGAGCAGCAAAAGAAACAGGAAGAGGAAGCCGTCGCGCTCGTTCGCGGCGGAAACCTGGGTGGGCGCGCGCTCGTCGCGCCCCCGACCGGGCGGATTCGCAGCGGTCGGCCGACCGGCCGGCCCGGCATGGGTGGCCGTGGCGCGATCGGTGGTCGTGGCGGGATGGGGGGACGTGGCGCCATGGGGGGCCGCGGCGGGATGCAAACGGGCGCTCGGCGCGGACCGTCGCCGGCGGCCAACGACGCCAAGGAGAAACGCGCTGCGCGCAAGGCGATCCGCCAGACGCTGACCAAGGCTCGCAAACTGCTCGGGCAGAAGGACTACCGCGAGGCGCTCGATGCCGCCAAGGAAGTCCTGACCAACTCGTTCGCGACCAAGGGCAACCAGCGCGAAGCCGAAAAAATCATCAAGCTGGCCGAGCGCTTCATCAAACGCCAGGAGGAACTCGCCGGTCGCATGAGCTCGGAGCGGCGGGCGGTCAAGGAGATCATCCGCAAGCCCGACAGCGGCGAGCCCGCCGTCTGGTTCCACGACGACTCGGTCGAATCGGGCAAGACGTATCGCTACCGGATGCGCGTCAAACTCTGGAATCGCTATGTGGGGCAGCTTCGCGCGGTCAAGAACCCCGACGATGCCAAGAAGACCACCATCGCCGGTCAGTGGTCGTTCCCCAGCGAACCCATCACCGTGACCCCCAGCACGTATTTCTTCGTCAGCGGGGCCCGTCCGGCTGACCACACCGCCAGCGTCGAGGTCTGGAAGTGGCTCAGCGGACGCTGGATCAAGCAACGTTTCGACGTGACCATCGGCGACGTTATCGGCGGGCTCGTGCGGGCCGTGCGCACGGGCGAGCTCGACGAAAGCGGCAACGAGAAGAAGGTCGATGTCGATTTCACCACCGGGGCGGTCGTGCTCGACCTGCGTTTCGACGAACCGATCAAGGAACGCTGGCCCCAGCCGGAGGGCAAGTTCAGCTATCGCAAGAAGACCTCCACGGTGCTGGTCTACCTCGACCCCGCCGACGGCCAAGTCAAACAGCGGGCCCTGCTTTTCGATCGCCGCAGCAAGATCAAGAAGCGGCTCGAAGATGAGGCCTGGTAGCGGTGTCGGCGGCCAGGCACGCGGGGGGCCGACCCGCCCGCGGCCGGTCCGGTTGTCCGCGTAAAGACTCGCCATGAGCGTTCGCCTTACCGTCCTCGGCTCGGGCACATCGCACGGCATTCCGATGATCGGCTGCGATTGCGCGGTATGCACCTCGCCCGATCCCCGCGACCGCCGGATGCGCCCCAGTGTGCTGTTTTCCTTCGACGGCGGCGCGGTGCTCATCGACACCAGCCCCGAGCTGCGGCTCCAGGCCCTGGCCCAGGGCGTGCGGCGCGTCGACGCGATTTGCCTCACCCACCACCACGCCGATCACGTTGCCGGCCTCGATGATGTTCGCCGGTTCAACTGGCTTCGCGGTGGTCCGATCGCGGTGTACGGCAACGCCGAGACGATTCGCGGAGTGCGCGCGATGTTTCCGTACGCGTTTCGCGATGATCCGGACTACCCCAGCTCGAAGCCCGATCTGCACCCGCAGGTGGTGGACGGCCCGTTCGAGGTGTGCGGGCGCGAGGTGATCCCGGTGCCGCTGTTGCACGGGCGCATGCCGGTACTGGGTTATCGCATCGGTGGCATCGCCTACTGCACGGATTGCAGCGAAATCCCGCCGGCGTCGCGCGAGATGCTTCGGGGGCTCGATGTGCTCGTGCTCGATGCGCTGCGGCGCCGGCCGCACCCCACCCATTTCAACCTGGCTCAAGCGGTGGAAGTGGCCCGCGAGATCGGTGCCCGGCGAACGTACTTCACCCACATCGCGCATGAGCTGGCCCACGCCCAGACCAACGCCGAACTGCCCCGTGGGATGGAGTTGGCTTGGGACGGGTTGGTCTGCGCGTCGCCATAATGCCTCTGAGCGGGTACGTCCGGGGCGGTGCATACCATACGCCGCGCCGGTTGCTCAGGGAGTGCTCGGCGAGCGGCCTGCGGGAGCGCTGGCCGGTGCGGACGCGGCCGGCAGCGGCTCGAGAATCCAACAATCCAGGACGGTGGTTCGGCTGCACTTCACCCGCAGGGGCGTCACCGGGTCGCTGATCGTGATCTCGCCGACGGTATAAAGCCCCTTCGCACGGCGACTGTAACGGATCGTGCCGATGGGCCGGCCATCGGCGTAGGCCACCTGCACCGTTCCGAACGACCGCCCGGGTAGCACGCGGAGGCGCAAGCGGTACCGCCCCGGCTTGTCCCAGGGCAGGCGGATCGTGATCGGCTCGGTCGTGCGGATCGTGGCCCCGAGCTTGCCCGAGAGCTCGGTACCGCGGGCGTACTTTTCGCGAAAGAGGTGGCCCCAGTCCTTGCCGGCGATGTGCCCCTCGATCTCGACCGAGCCGGGGATGCGCAGGCCCGGCACGGCGAGGGTCTTGCGTGAGAGCGGCACGAACGGCGCCGGTGCGCCCGGCTGGCCATACCAGTACGCCACCGTGGCGTAATAAAGGTCGTTGGCCGGCGGATCCTGCCAGTTTTCGAGCATGAAGTCGATGCCGGTGTGGAAGTCCACGCAATCGGGAACGAACCAGCGATAGAGCGAGTTCTTGCCGGCGGGCTTCGCGAGCGTAACGCCGTGCAGCGCCCGGTGCGCGATCTTGAGCCCGCGCACGTTGCCGAAGAGTCCCTGGGTACTCGTGCCCAGGTATGAGGGGAAGCGATCGTCGTCGATCCAGATTTTGTGGTCGCCCTCCCCCCACCACCGCCGGTGTGGGCAATCGACGTTGAGCGTGACGCCCACGAGCCGACCGGTGCCGGTCGTGCGCAGCACGGGGATCTCGAAGGTGGTGCAGGGGTTCTGGATCCAGGTGTGTACCTTGAACCGCAGCGCGTCCTTGGGCGGCGGGTGCGTGTCCACGCGCAGGAACAACATAAGCCCGATGCGCGTACCCTTGTCGTTCTCGTTGGCGATTTCGATCCGCGCCCCGTCAGCAAACGGCATCGGGAAGTAGCAGTACATGAACCAGCCTTCGGTCGGAAAACGCCCGGGCATGCTCGTGCCCAGGTTCGTGCCCATCGGCAGGCTCTCGTAAAGGTTGCGGCCGAACCCGGTCCCGAAAAACGCCGGCAACGGTACCTCGACATCCGGCTCGCTGCGTCCGTCCCAGGTGATCCGCAACACGCAATTGTGCAGTGCGTAGATGGAGCGGGGTTCGGTGCGGTCGGTCATGGAGACCAGAAACGAGCGGATCGTGCCGCCGCCGGCGATTTTCCACTCCAGTTTTTCGCCGGCCTTGAGCCGTTTGTGCGTCGCTTGCAACGACGTGGGGCCGTCGCCGCGAATCTCCTTCTTGGTCAACCCGGTCTTGAGGAGCGTCGCCACCCGCTGGAGCTCGTCGAGCGCGGCGTCGTCGAGGTCGGGCGTGAAGCGGGCGACGCTCGTACGCGCGGGAAAGGTGGTGTAGTCGATTTGGTATTCGCCGTGGAATCCGTGTGACATCACGACGCAACTTCGGGCAAAACCGATGGGGAAATAGGATACGCCCGCGTCGCCGACGGTGTAGGAAAGCGGTTCGCCGAAGGGCTCGAGCGCGCCGGTGAACAGGTCCGGCATCGGAGCGTCGATGACACGCTGTCCGTCGAGCAGAACCCGCAGCGTCCCTGCCGGCGCATCGACCCACAGCCGCGTCAGCACGCCGGGCCCTTCGATCTCCGCCATGACGTTCCAGCCGTCGCTGGTGGTACGCAGGAACTGGCCACGGTCATCGTTGGCGGCCCAGTGCACGTAGCGTCCGTTCTCGACGTCGGTTTGTCGGCGGTCGTAACTGGAAAACAGCCCGCTGTGCTCGCCGGCCGGGGGGCGCGTCAGCCGGTCGAGATCGACCAGCCGGTGGAGCAGGTCGGCCTGCGTGTACGAATCCGCCGCCCCGGCCGTCGCCGGCCCTGCCAGCACCGCCGCCAGAAAAACGGCTGCGAACGAAAAGGTGCCTCGCAAAGTTCCATCTCCCGAGCTGTTCCGTTCGCCTGGTTGCTTGCCGCCCATCGGCGAACGTGAACGACCAATCGGCTACCCGCCTGAAGTATGAGAGTACGATCGGCGAATGGCAACTGCGGTGACCGCGGCACGTGTCGAGCACATCGGCGGCCCCCGGGGGAGGTTCGGTCGCGCGCTTCGACCCGCGCGCTTTCGGATGGCAATTGCAACCCGTTGGCGGCGTGATAGCATTACTGCATATGAGCGGTGTCGAAGTCGAACATTCGCCGGCGGACGCCTCGCGCCCGGCGGGTTTGCCCGCCGAACCAGCGTCTCCCGTGGGAGCCGCTCGCGTGCCCCCCCCGTCCGCCGAAACGGCCGAAGCCGGGCCGCCGGAGTCGAACGAGGCGTCGGGGTCGGAGATCGTGGACGTCTGGTCCCGCACGCAGCCGAAGTACCGCGTTCGGGCGGTGATCCTGCTGGCGATCAATTTCTTGCTGTTTTGCGGCTTGTGTACGTTTGCCCACTGGTTGCACTTCGCCCGGGCATTCGATTTTGCTCCCGAGAGTTATTACCACCCGTTCAAGTTCTGGGACGCCGCCGCCCCCAACCTCAACGATTTCATCCTCGCGCCGATCAACGTCGTCGATGTTCCACTCCATGCGGGCGTACTGGGATTGGTGTTGGCGGTGATCATCGCTGTTCCGATCGTAGTGGCGATTCTCTACCGCTTCGTGTACGCCCTGCCATTCCTGGCGGCCGTGCTCGTGTTCGCGCATATGCCCTGGATGGCGATCACGCTGCTGGGTAGTTGCATTCTGGCGGCGGTACGGCCATTCCGGATGAAGTTTCGCTACGGCTCGGCCCTGCTGGGGCTGATGCCCGTGCTGGCTTACCTTTACCTCGCGACCCGCGGCACCCCCGAGCTCCTGGCCAACTACGGCTCGCCGATTCAGAAAATGCTCCTCGTCGCCCCGTGGGTCATCGCGATCCTGGGGGCCGCCGTCATGGCGGGCATCGTCCTGTTGCTGGCCCGACTGGTGCGTTACCGGCCGGGGGCGGTCGCGCCGGTGCTGGCGGTCATGTTCGCCGTCCCGGTCGTGCTGTTTCACGTCGGTGTCGGTCGCGACGAGCTGGCTTACCGCATGCTCGAGAGCGAATACGGGCCGCGTTCCAAGTGTTTCGCCCCGGTGCTCAAGTCGCGCGAGACACAGGATGCCATCTGGTCGCTGATCTACAAGGCGATCGGCGGCTCCTCCGGGCCGGGACAGTTGCGCTCCGAGCTGCTCGGTTTGTGGAGTTTGCGACCAGAGAAGTTTCGCGAGATCAAACGCACGGTCAGCCGCAAGTTTCTCGCCTCCTTCCTCGACGACCGTGCCCGCGCCGTCCAAGCCTGCGAACAGTTCATCGCCGACCACCCGCACAGCCGCTACATCCCCAACGTGCTGTACATGTTGGGGCGGATTCTCGATACGCGACTCGACGAGGCTCGCTTGGCCGATGTGGAACCCGCACGCGAGCTGTACACGGGTTTCCCCCATGCCGCCGCCGAAGAAACGTGGCTGACGCTCTACCGGCGTTACCCGGATTCGCCGTTCGCCGTCGAGGCGGCCTTGCGGTTGGGGCAGTTGCGACTGCGGGCGGGCAAGGTGGACGAGGCCCTGAAGTGCTTGCGTTTCGCGATGCGCCCGCGGCCCGCGCAGAATCGCCCGGCGGCGCCGCAAGCCGGAGGCCTGGCGCGGCTGCTGCTCACGCCCGCGGCGCCCGAAAGTACGCTCGATTTTCAGCCCGAACCTTACCAGCAGGAGGCGTGCCAGCTCGCCGAGCTGATCGAGGCCAACCGTGACGATCCGCGTTACGGCGACACGCCGCTGGTCGAGCTGGCGCGGCTCGATCCACGCCGCGCACAGTATCGCGCGCAGTTGTTGGCCCTGGCGCAGAAGTTTTCCGGCGCGCGGCTCTACGACAACCTGATCGTGCGCTGGTCCGCCGCCCAGCCCGATCTGAACACACGCATCGCGGACCTCGAAGGCTGCGTCCGCACGTTTCCCCACGGCGACGCCCTGCCCGAGGCCCTCTATCGCCTTGCTGAAATCGAGACGCAGGCGCTCGCCGCCCAAGACGAGCCCATGCTCCGGCGGGGCGTGCAGCGGTTGCGCGAGATCGTGCGGAGGTTTCCTGACACGTGCTGGGCGGAGCTGGCCCGCCGGCGGCTGACCGTGCTCCAACCCGGCCGGGGGGAAACCGAGGCGGCGTCATGACGCATCTGGTCTTGGGAATCAGCGGGGCGAGCGGGGCGCCCTACGCACGCCGCTTGGCCCAGTGCCTCGTGCGGGCGGACCTGCACCTGCATCTGGTTGTTTCGCCTCCAGCGCGGCGGGTCATGGCCCACGAGCTGGACCTGCACGAGTTTTCGGTCGCGGGGCTGGTCGGAGTGGCCGCGGAGAATGTCACGCTGCACGCGTTCCGCGACGTGGGGGCCCCGATCGCGAGCGGGTCGTTTCCCACGGCGGGTATGGTCATTTGCCCGTGCTCGGCGCACTCGCTGGGTGCGATCGCCGCGGGGCTCGGGGATAACCTGTTGACGCGGGCGGCGATGGTGACGCTCAAGGAAGGGCGGCGGCTGGTGCTGGTTCCGCGCGAGATGCCGTTGGGCGCGATCGAGTTGGAAAACATGCTTCGCCTGAGCCGGGCGGGTGCGGTCATCTGTCCGGCTTGTCCGGGGTTCTACCACCGTCCGGCGACCGCGGCGGAGTTGGTGGATTTCGTCGTGGCGCGCGTGCTCGACCTCCTGGGGCTTCCCCACGACCTCGATACGCGCTGGCATGGGTGTGGCTGACTCGAACCCCGCCGTTCCCACCCGTTCGGGCAGCGCATCCCTGTGCGCGAGCGTATCCCCCCTCTCGTTTTTGCAACACCTCTGACATTTTCGGTAAGGGGCAAACGCCAACGCAGGGGGGCTGGCGATTGCGGTATATGTGTGAATTTTGGTAGCACTTTCGTGGTCTCACCTCTCGCGGTGGTATGCTCACGGGCATGGTAGTCCTATGCCCGATTACGTCATGGTCCCTAAAGTGCCAATCGCGATGGTATTGTGGTGTCGCGCAGTCTGTCGGGCGGTGTTGTACTTGTAACAACACGAGGCATGTATCTGACGCTATGCGCATGGCCTATGGCGTGCCCGCAGTGGGCATGACGCCTGTGTTGCGGGACCACGAGTATATCGGGCGGTGCCGTCCCAGTTGTGCCTCGCAGTGCTT
>JALSRY010000695.1 GCA_026984555.1 Phycisphaerae bacterium | reverse complement strand
CGAATCGAACGCGCAGCTTCGCGCCCGCGGCAAGGCCAGCCCGACCATCCCATCCCGCAAGCGGCCGACTCCGATCCGCCACGGTCCGGATGGGAACACGGCGGAACCGGGCGTCCGCCAACTGGTCGGCCGCACGCCGGGCGACCTGATGGCGGTATTCGACGCACCGGCCGAGCTGATCGGCGCGATCGTGCGTGTTCGGGTCGAAGACGCTTCGCCGCACACGCTGTTGGGGCGGGTGACGGCGGTCGTCTCGCCGGCGCGCGGGCCGGTATCCTCGCAGCCGGGCGAACCCTCCGGCCGTTCGTTGCCGGTACTCTAGCACCCCGGACGGTCACGTTTGACCTGCTGGGCCGCCGCGGGGCGGCATCGACCGGAACGCGGCAGGTGCGGCGGGGGGCGAGCCTCCCTCCCGCGCGGGACACGCGATGCGAAAACGAAAGCTGACGATCGCCTGGCTCGTGCTGCTCGGGGTGGTTGCGGCCGCGGGCGTGTGGCCGCTGGCGCGGATGGTCTCGCGGGTGGCCACGCGAACGGGCCTGCTCCAGGTGCTCGCCGACGGACGTACATGGACCCTGCTCGGACGCACGGCGGGGCTCGCGGCAGCCGTCGCCGTCCTCGCCACGTCGCTCGGCACGGCACTCGGCTATCGGCTCGGCGCGCGTCGCTGGCGCGGCAAGACGATCGCCCGCACGATGTTGCTCGTTCCCATCGCGATTCCCCCATACCTCCACGCCGTCGGCTGGACAACCCTGTTACGCCCCGATGGAGCCGTAGCCGGAATCGTGGCGCGACTCCTGGGGATGACCCCGGTCGAAGTTGCCAGCGCGTTTACCGGCTTCGGGGGGGCACTGGTGGTGATGACGGCAGCATACTTCCCGATCGCGGCGCTGTTTGCGGAGAAGTCGCTGGCGTGGATGTCGCCGTCGCTGGTCGAGGCGGCCCGTGTGTGCGGGGCCGGCCGCTGGCAAACGCTGTGCGTGGCTTACTGGCCGGCCCTGCGACCGGCGGTGGTCTCGTCGGCGATGATCGTTTTCCTGCTGGCGTCGTCCGACCTCGGCGTGCCCACCCTGCTCAAAATCCGGGTCTTCAACACCGAGGTCTTCACGCAGCTCAGCGCGTTCCACGACACCGCCGCCGCGGTCATGCTGGCGCTGCCGCTGGTGGCCTTGGGCTTGTTGGTGGTGCGCATCGAACGTGGCATTACCGTGGGCGACGCAGCGCCGATCGACGCGAGCGAGCTCGATATGCCACGCCCGGCGGGTCGCGCGGAAACCTTCACGAACTGGGCGATTTTCGCGGCCTGTGGCGCCGTCTTGCTCGTGCTGCCGCTCGGGGCCGTGATGATGCTCGGGGCCGACGCCCACGCGCTGCGTTCGATGGCGGGACTGGCGCTCCGGCCGGCCGGCAATTCGCTCCGCTACGGTCTGGCGACCGCCGTGGCCGCGACGACGCTGGCCCTCGCGCTGGCGAGCCTGTTGCGCGGGACCGCGCGCTGGCGGCAAGACCTTAGCGATGCCGTCGTCGTGACCGGGTTCGCCATCCCCAGCACCATCCTCGCGCTGGCTTTGCTCGGTTGCTACGGCCTCCCGGCGACCGCCGGCGCGATCGCGCCCGAAAGCCTGGTGATCGCGGCGCTCACCGCGCGTTATCTCATCGTCGCATTCCGCATCGTCGGAGGAGCGCTCGCGCGCGTGCCGGACGAGCTGTTCGAGGCCGCGGCCCTCGCGGGAGCGCGGTGGTGGCCGTGCGCGCGTCACGTCGTATTGCCGCTGTTGCGCCCGGCACTGTTGGCCGCCGGTGGAGCCACGTTCGTGCTTTCGCTCGCGGAGGTCGGGAGCACCATCCTCCTCTACCCGCCGGGTGGCGAGACGCTGCTGATCACGTTGCTCTCGATCGAGGCCAACAGCCCCCGGGCCTGCGTCGGCGCCCTGACACTGATGCAGGTGGTGCCGGTCGTGGTGGCGGTGATCGGTGTCGCGGGCGCCGTGGCCTGGCTGCGACCCGCACGACGCCGTGCGCCCGCGCCTCGTTGACCCGACCGCCACGTGCTCGCACAATGAGCGCTCGCGAGTGGAGACCCTGATGCCCTACCTGCGCCTGCTGCGACCGTCGCAGTGGATCAAGAACCTGTTCGTTTTCGCCGGCGTCGTGTTCGGTCGCAAACTCACCGGCCCCGACGCCCTCCACAGCGCGCTGCTCGCGCTGCTGGGGTTCGTGTGCTTGTGCCTTGTCAGCAGCGTCGTCTACATCGTCAACGACATCCACGACCGCGAAGAGGACAAGCTCCACCCGCGCAAGTGCAAGCGGCCCATCGCATCAGGCGCGGTGAGCGCCGGGACGGCGGCGGGGCTGGCGGTCCTGCTCCTCGTGGTGGGTGCCGGGGGCGCCTGGACGCTCGATCCGGGTTTCGGGGTCGTCGTCGTCGCGTACCTCGTGCTCCAGGCCCTCTACACCTTCTGGTTCAAACACGCGGTCATCCTCGACGTGATCGCCATTGGTCTGGGGTTCGTATTGCGGGCCGTGTCCGGCGCCGTCCTCGTGAACGTCGAAATCTCCCCGTGGCTCGTGCTGTGTACGTTTACGCTCTGCCTGTTCATGGGGTTCAGCAAGCGCCGCTGCGAACTCAACGCCCTCGCCGAAAACGGCGACCCCCGAAACGGCCAGGCCCGCCAACATCGCCGCACGCTCGCCGTCTACACCCCCGAGCTGCTCAACCACATGACGACGCTCACCGCGGGCATCGCGATCGTCACGTTCCTGCTCTACAGCATCGACGCGCGGACCATCGCGGAATTCGGCGGCGGCGCCCTCGGCCGTTTCGGCTCACAGTGCCTGCTCTACACCCTGCCCATCGTCGTCTACGCGATCTTCCGCTTTACGGTGCTCGTCGAGCACGGCGAGGTGGACGGACCCACCGATGTCGTCGTGCGCGACCGGCCGTTCCAGGTCGCGATCCTGCTCTGGTCCATCGCCGCCGTGCTGATCGTCTACCGCACCGAACAATTGCATCATTGGGTCAGCGGACTCATGGGCCACTAGCCGCACCACACGCCCACGGCCCGAAACCCGCTCCCCGGCCAGCCTCATGCCGCCTCGACGAAATCCACTTCGCCGACCGCGGGAACAAGACCGGCCGCGGCGCCCTCGGCCAACAGGCGTCGAACCGCCTCGCGGCCACGCTCGCCGTAGTCGAGCGTCCACTCGTTGACGTACATGCCGACGAAGCGATCGGCCAATTGCTCGTCGAGCCCCCGGCCGAACTGAAGCGCGTAGCGCACCGCCTCCTCCCGGTGATCCAGGCTGTAGCGAATGCTGTTCTTGACGATCTGCGTCGTTTCGCGGCAAACCCGCTCGCCCAGGTCCCGCCGCACGACGTTTCCCCCCAACGGCAGCGGCAGCCCCGTTCGCTGCATCCACCAGACCCCCAGGTCCACCACCAGGTGCAACCCGAACGAAGCGTAGGTCAACTGCCCCTCGTGGATGATCAACCCCGCGTCACTCCGGCCCGCGGCGACCTCGTCGGGAATCTGGTCGAACATCACCACGCGCGGCGTGAAGCCGTCGGCGCCCAGCAGCAGTTGCAACGCGAGAAACGCCGTCGTCTTCAGGCCGGGCACGGCGATCGTTCGCCCACGAAGCTGCTCGATCTCGACCGGTTCGCGTGTCACGACCATCGGGCCGTAGTTGTCCCCCATGCTCGACCCGCACGCCGTGAGCTGGTAGCGATCGGCCACATACGGGTAGGCGTGGATGCTGATCGCCGTCATCTCGTATTCGCCCCGCAGCGCCCGCTCGTTGAGCGTCTGGATATCGCCGAGAACGTGTTCGAAGCGGTACGGCCCGCTGTCCACGAGCCCGCGGGCCAGTCCGTAGAACATGAAGGCATCGTCCGGGTCGGGGCTGTGTGCCAGTCGAATGAGCATGAGGTATCTCCCGCGGCGGCGTCACGCCGCGCGTCGATCTCGCTTGGCCCGGCGACGGTTCCGTTCCGCCGCCGGCGATGGGGCGATTGTGGCGACGCGGCCGGGGACGGTCAAATCGCCGGGTCGGCGGCTCGCGTTCAACATGGCTGCGATTTGCCGCGGGTCAGTCGCGGGCGTCGAACAGCCCCGGCTGGGTCGGCGGTGCCGCAATCGCGGCCAGGCGCGGGTAAGCCGACAGCAGGTCCGGCGGCACGGCCACGCGCGACCCACCGAGCATCGCGCGCAGTTCGAGTGCGTTGACGACACCTTGCCCCCGGTAGTGGTTGTTGGCGAAGACGAAGACCGCTTCCGCCCGCGCACACATCGCCCGCACCCGCGCGACCCATTCGGCGAGCTCGTCCGCGCCGTAAAGGTAGTTGTACCTCTGGAACGCGGGCACGTCGCGGGCGAACCAGTCGCTGCCGTTGCGTCCGTGCAGCCGGACGTAACCCACGGGACCGAACACGTGCTCGCTCGGACCGAGGCAGTCGCGCAGCCGGGGCTGGTCTATGCAGCACCACCCACCCGCCGAGCGGATCGCGTCGAGTCCCTCGTGGGTTTGCCACGACGCGTGCCGAACCTCGATCACGCGCGCATAATCCGCGAACGCCTCGCCCAGCCGCCGGAGCCGGTCCGCGTTCCGCCGGTCGAACCGGAACGACCAGGGGAACTGCATCAGCAGCGGCCCGAGCAGACCCGCATCGCGCACCGGCGCGAGCGCCGCCTGAAATGCCCGGACGGCTGCCGGCTCCGGCTGGTGAGACGGCTCGTGCGTGAAACAGCGCGTCAACTTGAACGCGAAGCGAAAACCCGGACCGACGAGCCGGGTCCACCGATCCGTCGTGCCGGCCGACGGAATCGCGTAGAAACTGCTGTTGACCTCGACCGCGTTGACATAGCCCGCCAGGAACTTCAGCGGGACAAACCCGCGCGGCCGCCGGCGCGGATAGACAACCCCCGCCCAGTCGGGATAGCTCCACCCCGACGGTCCGATCCAGAGTCGTTCGGCGGCACTGGTCATGTGTCGATCCGTAAAGACCCGGACGGGCGCCGACCGCCGGTTCGGACCGCACGTCGCACCCGCCCGGGACACCGCGGGCGGCCGCACCGGATCTCCGCGCGGGGGGACCTACGGATGCGTCTCGCCCACGTACCCCAGGCCCTTGAGTCGCTGCATGACCTCAGGCGGAATGGTGGAGCGCTCTCCATCAGAACCCATGCGGGCGCGAAACGCCTCGAGCCGGCGGGTGATGTTGGCGTATCGCCGTTCGAGCATCCGGCCCGCCGGCGTGTCCAGATCGGTAAGCAGTCGCTGTTCGTGCGGATCGTCGGTCAGGTTCACGTACAGGTGGCGTTCATGCACCATGTCGTCGAACAGTTTCCACCGCTCGGTGCGGATCGTGCGCAAACGCCGGCCCACCGAGAACAGCTCGCTGACGGCGGTGTTGTCGAAGTCGAGCCGCCCACCACGCGCCAACCCGACCAGGGAATGCCCCATTACGTCGCGTGGAGGCGCCAGGCCCGCCAGCTCGAGCAACGTGGGGCCGAGATCGACCATGCGCGTCTGGTGCGCGACCCGCCGCCCCGCGGGCAGCTTCCCGGGCCAGCGGATAATCAGCGGGATGTGGAGCACCTCGTCGAACAGCGTCGTTCGGTGCCCCTTCCAGCCGTGCTCGAAGAACTCCGTGCCGTGGTCGGCGGTGATCGCGACGATCGTGTTGTCCAGCTTGCCCATCTTGCGCAGCGCGTCGAGGATCAGCCCGACGTGGTGGTCGGTCCAGGCGATTTCACCGTCGTACAGCGCGATGATGTGTTCCAGGTCGCGCTTGGGCAGGCTCGCGTTGATCCGTTTGTCGAAAAAGAAGTTGCGGCCGTCGAAGCTGCCCGTGTAATCGGGGTCGAACTTCGTATCGTACGGCGCCGGCGGGATGAAGTCGTAGTGCACGTCCCAAAGGTGTACGAAAAGGAAAAAACGCGATCCGCCCTTGCGGGCAAGCCACTCGCTGACCGCCCGAAAGACTCGTGGACTCGTGATGTCTTCGTGCGAGCGGCGCATCACGTCCACATCCATCGCCCAACGCGTCGCCGGCGACTGATCCAGCACCGGCGCATACGACGTGCAATCCTTGTACGTCGCGAACCCCTGGCCCAGACCGAACGCCGGGTGCAGATACGGCCCGGAGAAAAAGCCCGCCGTCTCGAAGCCCGCATCGGCGAAGCGCTCCGCCAGCGTGGTCAAGCCGGCGGACAGCTTGCAATCGGTGTCCGTACAGCCGTGCACCGAATCGCTCAACGACGTGAACATCGCCGCATGGGCCGGCAGGGTCCACGACGTGCTGCTGATGTGGTTCTCGAAGAGCACGCCCTCACGAGCGACGCGGTCGATGTTGGGGCTGGTCGCCCGGGCATAGCCGTAGCAGTGCAGGTGATCGGCACGCAGCGTGTCGATCGAAATCAACAGCACGTTGGGTTGATCGGACGGGACTGCCCCATGATCTCCGTCCCGCGCGGGGCCGCGGTCGCAGCCGACCAGCGGCACCATCAGCCCCAACGCCACCCCGGCAACCAGGGCGACCGACCATCTCATCCCCGACCTCCCACACGACATATTCGCGGCTACCGACACCATCGTATCCGAACCGATCACGCGATCAACGCGTCGCGGCGTCCGCTGCGTCGCAAACGCAACCAGCGCACGGTTTCCCCGAGCCGCTCGAAACCAGCCGCACCCTGCGGTCCGCCGCCCCGCCCACGGAGGCGCGATCCCCCGCCAGAATGGGCGTCGGCGAACTCGCGCGGCAAAATGAGGATAGAATCGCAAGAGACACGGTTCGGGAACAAGCCGGGGCGCGCATCGGGCCGCGCGTCCGCGGGGGCCGGCGGTTCCACAGCGCAAAGGAGTTTTCCCAATGGCACACGTCTACAACGATATCACCGAAGTGATCGGCAACACGCCGCTCGTGCGGATCAATCGCATCATCGAGGGGCCGGCGGAGGTCTGCGCGAAGCTGGAGTTTCTCAACCCGCTGCTCAGCGTCAAGGACCGGATCGGCAACGCCATGATCCGGGCCGGCCTCGACGCCGGCCGAATCGACCCCGATACGACGATCATCGAACCCACCTCGGGCAACACCGGCATCGCGCTCGCATTCGTCTGCGCCGCCCGCGGATTGCGACTGATTCTCACCATGCCCGAAAGCATGAGCGTCGAACGCCGGACGGTGCTGCGCTCGCTGGGCGCCGAGGTCGTACTCACGCCGGCGGCCGAGGGCATGCCCGGCGCGATTCGCAAGGCCGAGGAACTCGTGGCCCAAACCCCCAAGGCCTTTATGCCCCAGCAGTTCACCAATCCCGCGAATCCCGAAATCCACCGCAAGACCACCGCCGAGGAAATCTGGCGCGATACCGACGGCCGGGTCGATATCCTCGTGGCCGGCGTCGGAACCGGCGGAACGATCACGGGTGTCGGCCAGGCCCTCAAACGGCGCAAGCCGGGATTTGCGTGTGTCGCGGTCGAGCCGGCCGATTCCCCCGTGATCACCCAGACCCGCGCCGGCGAACCGCTCCGCCCCGGTCCACACAAGATCCAGGGCATCGGCGCCGGTTTCCTCCCCGACGTCCTCGACCTCAACGTCATTGACGATGTCGTAACGGTCGGCAATGATGACGCTTTCGCGTGGTCGCGCAAGGCGGCCCGCGAAGAGGGAATCCTCTGTGGGATCAGTTCCGGGGCAGCGTTGTGCGCCGCGGCCCGAGTCGCAGCTCGGCCCGA
>JALSRY010000694.1 GCA_026984555.1 Phycisphaerae bacterium | reverse complement strand
TCGAACGCATCCCGCTGACCGTGCGCCGGGTCGGCTGCTATCTCGCCTGCGTGGTGTTCATCCTCGTGCTGCTGCCCTACCTCGCCGACCGCGTGGGGCGCGAGCTGCTGCCGGCTTCGTGGCATGCCGAGATCGGCTGGTGGCGGATCGTCGGTGTGGTCATTTTTCTGATCTGCCTGGTGCTCTATACGACCTCCTCGATCACGCTGATGCGCCACGGGCGCGGGGCCTACATCGAGTTCGATCCGCCCAAGGAGTTCGTTGCGATCGGCCCGTTTCGCTGGTGTCGCAACCCGATCGCGGCGTGCGTGGTGGGCATGGTGTTGGGCGAGGCGATCGCGTTTTCGTCTACGGGGATCGCGCTGTTCTTCCTCCTGGGGCTGCCACTGGCGCAGGCCCAGGTCGTCTTGCTCGAAGAACCGCTGCTGGAAAAACGCTTCGGGCAGACCTACCGCGACTATCGCGCCCGCGTACCCCGCTGGATCCCCCGGCCCCCGCGCAAGGAACAGCCGTGAGTTACGCAATCACGGGTGGCAGCGGTTTCTTCGGCCAGGCGTTGATACGAGCGCTGGTCGCCCGCGGCGTTCACGTCCGCGGCCTGGTACGCCGGCGGTCGGCGGCCGATTGCTTGCGGGCGCTCGGCGCCGAGCCGGTGTTCGGCGACCTGACCCGCGCGGGGGTGGGTCAGGGGCTGGTCGAGCCGGGAGACACGGTGATCCACGCCGCCGCCCGCGTCGAGCTGACCGGACGTTGGGAGCGTTTTTATCAGACGACGATCGCCGGCACCCGCCGATTGCTGGCCTCGGTGTTGCCGCAGCGGCCGGCGCGGCTGGTATACATCAGTTCCGAAGCGGTCTACGCCCCGGACGCTGACGACGGAAAGCTCGCCGCCGACCGCACACCCACGCGGCCCAAGATTTACAACTATTACGGGCGGGCCAAGCTCGCCGCCGAGCGGCTCGTGCGCCAAGCTTGCGAGCAAGCGGGATGCCCGTGGACGATCCTGCGATTGGGCGTGCTCTACGGCCCGCGCAATGTCGCGTTCTGCCGGCACTTCCGCTTCATCGCGCAGAACGGCAAGCTGTTCATCGTCGGTGATGGTGCGAACCGCATCGCGACCCTGTACATCGAGGATGCCGTCCGCGCCGCCATCGCGGCAAGTTCGCCACGCGCCGCCGATCGCATCTACGACGTCGCCAGCGATGAAACCGTCACCCAGCGACGTTTCGTGAGCGCCCATTGCGACGCGCTCGACGTGCCGCCGCCGCGCGGCAACATCCGATCCCGCCTGGCGATGACGGCGGCGTGGGCGGTCGAGCGAACGGCCCAATGGTTCGACCGCGACGTACACATTTCGCGCGCCGCCGTCGCCCTGATGAGCGCCGACCAGGTCATCGATACGAGCCGAATCCGCGACGAGCTGAACTGGCAACCCCGGACGACCTTCGCCGACGGCATGCGCGAAATGACCCGCTGGTGGCGAGCTCGCGTTCTCGACGATGCTTGCCGGAAACGAGCTCGTCTTGCGCCGCGGGCGTGTTGATGGAAACCCGACCGATGGCCGGCGACCCGGAGCCCTGAAAGCCCGCGGCCCCGAGAACGGAGCCGGGCGATAGACCCGATGAACGACCAACGTCCCAAC
>JALSRY010000693.1 GCA_026984555.1 Phycisphaerae bacterium | reverse complement strand
CGTTCCAGTCCAACCGTACCATCGTCTCATGATTTCACCTCGCAGTTCGCGAATGGCTCCTTGTTTGCATTTGTGGGCACGGCTGGTCCCCCCACGGCACAGACCCAACCCATCCGGCCCAGCGTCTCGCGCCGCCCGCGCGCCACCTCAGCCTCCAGGTAGCTGCGGGGTTTGCTCTCGGGCGGCGGGACGTCCCAGTCATCCCCCCCCATGCGGCCGTCCCGCAGTTTCGGCCGTTGCTCGCGAAGGTCGCGGTCGATGCTCGCCACCGCCGCGCTCACCGTTTTCAAATCCTCGTCGAACACGCTATCCCATCGCAGCACATCGAACGCCGCGACAATCTCCGCCGCTTCGCGCGGCGAAAGCGCGACAGACCCCGCCGCAGTCCGCTCGGGAGGTGCCGTTTGGTATTGTGGAAGCACGAAAGCGATGGTGATGGCGGCGGCGGCCGCCAGCGGCGCGAACCAACGGATCGGCAAGCCCCGCCGACAAGCCCCACCGCGACGATCCCAGTCCGCCCGGATGCGGCGCACGAGGGCCTCGGGGAGGGGCTCGGGCGCGAGCGCCGTTTCGAGCTCCTCGGGCCAATCGTCGGAGCGGGCCGTCCGGTTTTCAGCGTCGTCCACAAACATGCGTCACTCCCAGTTCTCGCCGCAGCCGCTGGACGGCGGCGCTCATCCGCGAGAGGGCGGTACCCAGCGGAACGCCGACCAGCTTCGCGATTTCCTCGAACTTCAGCCCCGCGGTCATCCGCAGCACCACCACCTCGCGTTGTCGCTCGGGCAGCCGGGCGACAGCATCACGCAGACGCTCGACCAGCTCGTCGCGGCTTTCCGATCCCGCGGTTGCCGGCGGAGCCGACTCCGCCAGCCGCTCGTTGCTCATGGTCGTCGGCAGCTTTCGGCGGTATCGGTCGCGACAGTAGTTACGCGCCGCGGTCAGCAGGTACAAATCTTTCCGCTTCGCCGCGCGCAGCGAAGCGATGTTATCGGCGGCCCGGGCGAACACTTCGGCAACGGCGTCGTCGGCATCCACGCCACGAAACACCTTTCGCACGTAACCGTACAGCCGGGGGCCGCAGTCGCGCAACAACGACTCGAGCAACGCACGATCGTCGGCGGTTAGCGGTCGGCGTGGGTTCATGCTGGTTTCCGTGCTCGAGCAACAGGGGAAGACGCACGTTCCAGGGGATTATTCGACGCGATCGGGCGATCGGCCGCAATCTGGACGCAAAATGCAGCCACCCCGTGCCGCCGTTCGGCCAGCCAAGCGGAAAGAAAACGGAGCACTACGCGCCGGCGTGACGGAAGACGCCCGACTCCTCGCCATCGACCAGGAGCTTTTCGTACAGGCTCATGCCGTCCGCGTCGGTGAGCGGGCCCGTCGCGTCGCCTCGCAGGAACTGGTGGATCAACCGGTCGTCGCGGGTGGAAAGCGTCTCGGGGTCGGCGTCGCGCAGGCGCTCGAACTCCGACCGCGGCCCCATCCGCAGGATCCGGCCTTGTTCCAGCATGACCATCCGATCGGCGATGCGAAACGCGGAGTCCATTTCGTGCGTGACGACGACGCTGGTGACGTGCAGCTTTTGCGACAGATCCATCATCAGGTGGTCGATCGCGGTCGAAGTGACGGGATCCAGGCCCGCGCTGGGTTCGTCGTAGTAGAGAATCTCCGGATCGAGCGCCGTGGCCCGCGCGAGGCCGGCCCGTTTCTTCTGGCCGCCGGAGAGTTGGGCCGGTTTCTTGTCGCGATGTTCGAGCATGTGGACCTGCTGGAGCTTCATCGCCACCACGATGTCGATGATTTCCTTGTCCACGTCGGTATGCTCGCGCAGCAGCAGCGCGACGTTTTCCGCGACGGTCATCGAGCTGAACAACGCGCCAGACTGGAACAGGATGCCGAAACGCTTGCGCAACGTGTCCGCCGTGCGGCGGTCGCAGTGGGCCAGGTCCACATCACCCAGGTCGGGAAACCGGTAGATGATCTTCCCTTCGTCGGGCTCGATCTCGCCGATCAGGCAGTTGAGCAACGTGCTCTTGCCACACCCCGAACCGCCCATGATGACCAGCGTCTCGCCGCGGATGACGTCGAACGACACGCCGTTGAGCACGGTGATGGTGCCGCTGCCGTCGGGTCGGTCGAAACGAACGACCACGTCGCGGATGGCCAGGACGATGTCATCGGGCTTGTCGGTCATGCGCCTCTCTCGGGCCGCGGCAACCCCCCGGGTTCGCCACGCGCGGCCTCGGGGCTACTCGACCCCCTGTGCCGCCAGCCAGCGTTCGGCGTCCAGCGCCGCCATACAGCCCGAGCCGGCGGCCGTGATCGCCTGGCGGTAGGTGTGGTCGGCGACATCGCCGGCGGCGAAGACCCCCTCCACGCTCGTGCAGGTGCTGCCCGGCCGCGTGAGCCTCACGTAGCCGTTGTCCTCGAGCTCGACCTGTCCCTTGAGGATATCCGTGTTGGGGGTGTGGCCGATCGCGACGAACATCCCGCGGCAGGGCAGCTCGGTGATTTCGCCGGTCTTGACGTTCTTGAGCTTGACCGCGGTGACGGACGACTCGCCGAGCACATCGACCACCACCTGGTTCCAGTGGGGTACGATCTTGCCCTCCTCGACGAGCTTGAAGAAGCGTTGCTGCATCGCCTTGGACGCCCGCAACTGGTCGCGCCGGTGGATCAAGTGGACCTTGCTGGCGAACTTCGTGAGGTAGGCCCCCTCCTCGATGGCCGAGTCGCCGCCGCCGACGATGACCAGCTCCTGTCCGCGGTACGCCGGCATGGCTCCGTCACAGACGGCACAAGCCGAGACGCCGCCGCCGCTCTGGGCCAACCGCTGTTCGTTCTCGAGCCCGAGCCAGTTGGCCCGCGCCCCGGTGGCCACGATCACGGCATGGGTTTCGATCGTGTGCTCGTCGCTGCGCAGCACGAACGGACGCCGGCTGAAGTCCACCTCGGACACGTCCTCGCGGATGAAGCGCGTACCGAACCGCTCGGCCTGATCGCGAAAGGCCTTCATCAGCTTCGGGCCGGTGATGCCCTCGGGAAAACCGGGAAAATTCTCGACCTCGGTCGTGAACATGAGCTGCCCGCCCGGGATCAGCCCACCCGCATTGAACCCTTCCACCACCAGCGGACGAAGCGCCGCCCGTGCCGCGTAGATGGCGGCGGTGAGCCCCGCCGGCCCGGAACCGATCACGACAACTTTTTCCGTACTCATGGATACTCCGCACGCTCGGGTGGCGACGCCGTGCGCCGCCGACTGATGCCAATCGAGTTGTAGCGCGAACCGGCCGCCTCATCTCTCCCGCTTTGCGTACCCGCACCGACGAGACCGGCGCAGGCGGCGGCCGGAAGGCACACCGGGAGCGCGGCCGAGGCTACTTCTTCTCGTCCTCGTCTTCTTTCTGTTGTTGGTCGGCCAACTGGTCGGGCTTGGCCATCAGGCCGCCCGCGCCGGCCTGACCGCGGGCCTTGGCGTCCATCTTGGCCTGAAACTCCGCGGGGAAACGCGCTTTTTCGAGGCACTCCTCGCCCGCGACAAGACCTTGGTCATAGAGCCGCCACAGGTGCTCATCGAGAAGCTGCATCCCGAATTTCTTGCCGGTCTGGATGCTCGAGTCGATACGATAGGTCTTGTTCTCGCGAATCAGGTTGCAGATGGCGGGCGTGGTCAGCAGGAACTCGTACGCCGCCAATCGCCCGCTCGTGCCCATTCTCGGCAACAACACCTGCGAGAGCACCGCGATCAGCGTCGTACTGAGCTGTACGCGGATCTGCTCCTGCTGGGCCACCGGGAACGCGTCGATGATTCGGTTGATCGTGCCTTGGGCACCGGTCGTGTGGAGCGTGGCGAACACCAGGTGGCCGGTCTCGGCGGCGCGAATGGCCGATTCCATCGTCTCGAGGTCACGCATCTCACCGACCAGAATGACGTCGGGATCCTGGCGCAGGGCCCGGCGCAACGCCTCCGCGAAACTCGGGACATCCACGCCGACTTCCCGCTGCGTAAACACCGACTTGTGGTGCGGATGGTAATACTCGATCGGATCTTCGATCGTGATGATGTGTCGATCGAAATTCCGGTTGATGTAGTCGAGCATGGTCGCCAGCGTGGTCGTCTTGCCCGATCCCGTCGGCCCGGTCACGAGAAACAGGCCACGCGGCCGCCGGCACAACGCCTTGACGATCGGCGGCAGCCCGATCTCCTCGAATGTCAGAATCCGCGAGGGGATCAGACGCAGGACGATCGAGACGTTGCCCTTGGCCCGAAAGACCGCGACGCGAAAGCGCCCCTTGTCGCCGAACGCGAAGCCGAAGTCGGTCCCGCCCTCTTCCTGAAACTCCTGCTGGTTGCGCTCGGGCGTGATGGACTTCATCAACGCAACGGTGTCTTCGGGTTCGAGCACCTTCGTTTCGAGGCTGCGCAGCCGGCCGCTGAGCCTCAACACCGGCGGCCGCCCGACGTGCAAGTGAATATCCGATGCGTCCAGACGAATGCACGTTTCCAACAATCGGTCGATGTGTACGGTTGCCACCGGTGCTCCTTAGCTGGCCAGGGCGTCAGCGTGGCCCGGGCCGGGGTCCAACTACTCGACTTCTTCCTCGATCGCGACCATACCTTCTTCCTGCGTGATCCGGGCCACCTCGTCCGGCGTGGTGACGCCGCGCAGGATCTTGAGCTTGCCGTCTTCGAGCAGGCTGCGCATCCCGCCGGCGCGGGCGGCCCGGCGCAACTGGTTGGTCGGCGCGCGTTTGAAGGCCAGCTCGCGCAGCTCGTTGTTCATTTCGAGCATCTCGAAGATGCCTTGCCGGCCGCGATAGCCCGTACCGGTGCATCGCTGGCAACCCGCCCCGCGGTACACGTGTTTGCCTTCCAGGTCGGCATCGGTGATGCCGAGCATGCGCAGGATGAACTTGTCGGGTGCCGGGTCGATCTCCTTGCACTCCGGGCAGATGATCCGGATCAGCCGCTGGGCCATGATCGCCTGGATCGACGACGCGACCAGGAACGGCTTGATGCCCATGTCGATCAGACGCGCGATGGCGCTGGGGGCGTCGTTGGTGTGCAGCGTGCTGAATACCAGGTGGCCGGTGAGGGCCGCCTGGATCGCGACCTCGCCCACCTCGCGGTCACGAATCTCGCCGACCAGGATGATGTTGGGGGCCTGACGCAGCATCGCGCGGAGAATCCTCGCGAAAGACAGCCCGATGTCCTCGCGCACCTGGCACTGGTTCATGCCCGTGAAGTTGTACTCGACCGGATCCTCCGCCGTGATGATCTTCTTGTCCGGGCGGTTCAACTCCTGGAGCGCGGCGTAGAGCGTGGTGGTCTTGCCCGAACCGGTCGGCCCGGTGACGAGGAAAATGCCGTTGGGCTGGCGGATGATCCGCTTGAACCGGTCGTAATCGTCCTGCTCGAAACCCAGCCCCATGATGCCGATGTTGACCGAATCGGGCCGCAGGATACGCAACACGACGCTCTCGCCGTGGTACGCCGGCAGGGAGCTGACACGGAAGTCGATGTTCTGCTTGCCGATGCGCATCTTGATCCGGCCGTCCTGGGGCAAGCGTTTCTCGGCGATGTCGATGCCCGACATGATCTTGAGACGAGCGAGCACGGCGTTTTGCATGCCCTTGGGGATGTTGTCGCGCACGATACACACGCCGTCCACGCGGTAGCGTACCCGCACGCGGTCGGCCATCGGCTCGATGTGAATGTCCGACGCCCGCATCCGCACCGCCTCGTTGATGATCAGGTTGATCAGCTTGACGACCGGCGCGTCCGCTTCCTCCCCCTTGATCCGCGCCTTCTTCATCGCCGTCTGTTCGTCGCGGAGCAGGTCGGCGTCGCGGTCGATCTCCTCGATCGCCTCGTCCATGCTCGCATCGACCGAACGGTTCAGAAACGTGTCGATGAATCGCTGGATCTTGCTCTTGGGCGCCAGCGCCGTGTCGATCTCCATGTTCAGCCGGAACCGCAGCATGTCCAGCAATTCGAGATCGAGCGGATCGTGGATGATGATCTTGAGCCGGTTGCCCTCCTGGCTCATGGGAATGATCGTGTGCCGCATCACCAGCTCTTGCGGCAACAGCTCGAGCACCGCGGGCACGACCACGTTCTTATCGAGATCGACGTACTCGAGGTCGAATTGCGTCGCCAACGCCTTGGTCACGTCCTCCTCGGCGACCAGTTCGAGCTCGACCAGGGCCTCGCCGATGCGCTTGCCGTGCTCCGACGCATACGCGATGGCATCGGCCAGCGCGTTCGGATCGAGCTTTTCCCAACTGACCAGGATTTCGCCGAGTTTCTTCCGACGTCGAGCCATCAACCACCCTCGAGGCGCGGCACCAGCGGCGCCGCGATCTTCCGCACGAACCGGCGTCCCCCCACCGCCGACCGAAATCGCCTGTTTGCATCCGCGAAGCGCCCCCGCACCGGCCACTTCTCGCCCCGGCCCCGCGGTTCCTCGCCGTAAACCGCCGCCGAACCTCGCCGCCGGCGATCGATCCCCACCCCGTACCGCCGGCCGAACCCGGCTGCGGACTGCCCCATATTCTTTCGGCTCGGCGTACCAAAAGCAAGCCGCCACCCGCGGGGGCGTGTCGCGCTTTTTGCGGAAACCCCCGGTCGAACCTGCCACCCCGCTGACCAAGGCCGGAAGACCAGCCACCACCGGGCGGTGCGGGCACCGGCTGCGACGTGCACGGCCGTCGAGGGCGACCAGCCCTCACGACGCGAGAAAACAATCGAAAAACCTCGGGAGCCGCCGGCGTTTTCCGGTCGGGTGCGAGCGATGGCGCAATTCTCGCCCGCGGGGCTCACGCCCGCGGCTGACTGATATGCCCCAACGCATCCCGGGAAAGGCGCCGCCTACACCCCAGGATGCCGAGCGCGCCTGCCACGATCGGCTGCGCACCGCGAAAACCGCAAGGCGCGCATGCGCTCGCCCCGCGCGATCGAGCAGGGAGATGGGCCGTCAGACACCGGCGTGGGCTTCGAGCGGAGGTGATTCAAACCCGCCGACTCGACCGATGCCGGGCCTGGAACTCCTCGCGGAGTTCGCGTTCGGCCCGGAGCCAGTCGGCGACCGGATCCCCGCCGCGCCCCCCGCGCTGGAGATAAATGTAGTATGCGCGCTGTTCGATTTCGCGCCGCGTGGGCTGGGTGCGTCCGGTGACAGTCCGAACGGAGTTGGTGACAACGACGCCGTCGGCGGCATGCCTGGCGGTGCGTGGTTTGTGCAGGCACACGGGTGCCGGCCGCAATCTGCGCGCCATAGCTTGATTCCTCCGTGCAATCCAACCGTCTGACAGGAACCACCCGGCCGGCGCGCCTATTCCCACACCGCAGCAGCGGCGGGGGAACTCAGTCGTGAGGGGCCGGGGTCTGCCGTATTTCCCTCTCGGCCTGGAGCCAGTCGGCCACCGGATCCCCCGCGGCGCCCCGGCGTTCCAGGTAGATGTAATACGCTCGCTCGCGAATCCGCTCTTCCAACCCGGCCGCCGATACGGCCGTCGTCCGCGACCGGCCGGCGGTTGTCCGCGACCGGCGACCGGTGGACGCGGCCGATCGTCGGGTCGTGGTTTTCCGCGACGCGGTCGCGTTTCGCGAAACGGTTTTCTTCGCTCGTGTCATCGTCAGGTTCTCCCGTTTGTGGATGATAGGACGTACGCTGTCCGTGTCGGAAAGTTCAGTTTTTTCCCACGTCCGCGGACGCCCCGACACCCGGCCACAACCCACTTGCGAAAGCGGTTCCGGCCCGACCGCCACAACCTCTTCGCGGAAGACTCCACAAGCGG
>JALSRY010000692.1 GCA_026984555.1 Phycisphaerae bacterium | reverse complement strand
TGGCCCTTGAAAGCTGGTCGCGTTGCGCGGATACGGGAACACGAGGCAGTGGCCTGCCGCGGGCGAAGGCTGTCCGAGGCCCCGGCTCATGCCCGCCGCGCGCGTCGCCCCCGTGCTCAGGCTCCGCCGCCGGGCCAGTGGTACATGACGTTGTAGCAGAACAGGTAGCCCGCGGCGACAACGACCAACGAACAGGCCCACATTGCGAGTTGGCCGCGTACCGGCCAGGTCGGCCTGATGAGTCCGATCATCCACGCGGCCAGCGCGAGGAAGCCGAAGAATGCCACGGTCCATACGACGCCGAAACCGTCCAGTTGGCTGGCGAGGATCCACAGCAGCCAGACCACCGTTCCGAGCAGGATGAAGCCGGCAGCCTGTTTGAAGCGCACCATCCATCCGCCGGGCTTGGGCAAGTACCTGAGCCACGCGGGTTTGGCCGAAAGCAGAACATAGGGCAAGCCCATTCCCAGCCCGGCGGCCGTGAAGACCGCGTAGACCTTCCACGCGGGCTGCGTCAGGGCATAGGCGAGGGCTCCGGCCAGAAACGGCGCCGTACACGCCGTCCCGAGCAATGTCGCGAGCAGGCCCTTGAGGAACGCTCCGGTATAGCCTTCGCGTGCGGCCAGTGAATCGAGTCGGCCCGCCGCCGAACCGGGCAACACCAGCTCGAACACGCCGAAGAGATTCAGCGAAAAGACGAACAGCAAGGCTCCCAGCGCGATGACGACGGGTGGATGTTGCCACGGCACGTTTCCGACCATCGACAACGCGGCGAAGGCCCAGAACCACACCATGATTCCGCCACAGAACGCCAGCCCCAGCCGAAACACGCGACCGGGATCCTCCCCCGCCTGCTGCACGAAACTGAGAATCTTGATCGAGATCACCGGCAGGACGCACGGCATGATGTTGAGGATCAGTCCGCCGAAAAACCCCATCAGCAACGCCGTCAGCAAGCTCATCCGCGCCGCGCTGAAGCGTTCCTCGAACGCGGCGGGGTCGGTCAGCGCGAGTTTTACGATTCCCGGCGTCAAGACGGTCGGCATCACGAGCACTTTGACGGGATGGCCCGGATGGTAGACGAGGTTGAGCGGCACCGTGTTATGCCCCCACTTCTTGATCTCCCGGAGCATCACCGGGTTGGAGGTGGTGAAATCTCCCTCGATCGGGATCACGCCCTTCTCGCGCATCAGTTTGCGCATGGCCTCCGTATCCAGCACGGCGGCCTTGTTGGTCTGGCAGGTTGCGCACCACTTCGCCGTGTAGTCCACGTAGACGATTTTCCCACGCCGCGCCAGCTCCTCGGCCCAGCCGAGATGCCATTCCTGCCAGGGGATCGTCTCGTCCCAGTCTTCGGGTTTGATCTCGGGCGTCGGCCACGATGAGAAATCGGTTTTCGCCTCGCGGGCGGGCGGCTCCGTGGACGCGCCGCCGGCCGTCCGCTTCTCGGACGAAGCGCCGGTAGGTGTGGTCCCGCCGTCGCCGGTGGTTTCCCCCGCGGTTGGTGGCGCCGGTGCATTGGTAGGCGTTTCGGGCCGTCCGGCCGCGGGCACTGCCGGGTTGTCCACGACGAGCCGAACGAAGTCTTCGGCCCACTCGGGGGGGAAGCACTCGCCGGCATCGGCGCAACACTGGTAGTGCACGAGCACG
>JALSRY010000691.1 GCA_026984555.1 Phycisphaerae bacterium | reverse complement strand
ATAGTGCCGGACCGAGTCCGTGACGACGCCGAGCCGTACGCCCGTCTTGATATCATACTGGGCCATTTGCTCCCGAAATTCGGTGACGTTGTGAATGGGGTGGCCTTGGACGCTGACGATAATGTCTCGCACGCGCAGGCCGGCTTGTTCCGCGGGGCTCAGCGGCTCGACGTTGGTCACCACGACTCCCTGCGTGTAATCGCTGCTGCCCAGTTGCCGGGCAATCTCCGGCGTCAGCGTTCGGACGGTGAGCCCGAGGTCTGCGGGAGCGGTTTCGCCGCCCGCCGCCGCTACTTTGCTCTCCAGCTCGCCGATCTTGACCCGTTTTTCGATGCGTTTGCCCTCGCGGATGATTTCGAGCGTGGTTTCCGTGCCGGGTCGCGTGGCGGCGACACGAGCTCGCAAGTCGTTGTTGTCCTTGACCTTATGCCCATTGAATTGAACGATGATGTCGCCGGGTTTGAGCCCGGCCTTGTCTGCCGGGCCGCCGGGAACCACGTCCGCGACCAGGGCGCCGTCCGTGCCGTCGTAGCCGAAGGACTTGGCCAGTCCCTCGTCGAGATTCTGGATCTGCACGCCCAGGAAGCCGCGGACGACGCGTCCCTCCTTGATGAGGCTGTTCATCACCGACTTGGCCATGTTGATCGGAATGGCGAAGCCGATGCCCATGTACCCGCCGCTCTTGGTGAAAATCGCCGTGTTGATGCCGATGACCTCGCCGTGCAGGTTCACCAAGGGGCCGCCGCTGTTGCCGGGGTTGATGGCGGCATCGGTCTGGATGAAGTCCTCGTAGTCGGCGATGCCGACGTTGGCGCGACCTTTCGCACTGACAATGCCGGCGGTGATGGAAGCGGTCAGCCCGAAGGGGTTGCCCGCGGCGACCACCCAGTCCCCCACGCGCAGCCTGTCCGAATCCCCCAGTCGCGCGGGGTGCAGGTTGTCGGCGTCGATCTTGAGCACCGCGAGATCGGTCTTGCGGTCGGTCCCGACGACACGCGCTTTGAAGACGCGGTTGTCGGAGAGCTTGACCGAAACTTCGTCCGCGTCGCCGACAACGTGGTTGTTGGTCAGCACGTAGCCGTCGTCACTGACGATGACGCCTGTCCCCAAGCCACGCTGGATGTACTCCCGCGGCATCGGCAGGATTCGCTCGAAGAATCGATCGCCGAAAAACTCGCGAAAGGGATTATCCTCGAACGGACCGATGCCGAGACGCCGCTTGGGCGTGATCTTCTTTACCGAGCTGATCTGCACCACCGAGGGCCGAATCACCTCGGCCACGTTCGCGAACGCATCGGACAGGTCCGTGGCGGCCGAAAGGCGGCTCGCGGCGGCGTCCGCCTTGGCGCTCTGCACGGCGTAGGCCACGCGCGCGGTCAGATTCGGAAACGAGAGGCCGAGTACGACGCCCGCCGCCAGAACCAGTCCCGCCGTCATCCACTTGTGAGTCGTTTTCATCATTGGTGTCCTTTCTGCAAGTTGTCTTCGATCCGCTGGCCACGCGCGCGGCGCGCGTGGTCTCGGTCGGATTCAGCCCGTGGCGACGCCGATCGCCGCCTTGCCTTCTCGCCGTTTGCCACGCCGGGGAGCCTGTCGCGTCCGTGGGCGGGCGGGAGTTTCGGGTGTGCGGGGTATGCGGCTGCTACGGTG
>JALSRY010000690.1 GCA_026984555.1 Phycisphaerae bacterium | reverse complement strand
CCCGCCGCCGCGCCGAACCGCTCGCGGACGCTAGCCCACCTTCGTCCAACGGTCGATCCAGTCGATGACCGTCTCGTGCCACAGCCGGCTGTTGGCCGGCTTGAGCACCCAGTGGTTCTCGTCCGGGAAGTACAGCAGCTTGCTGGGGATGCCCTTGCGCTGCAACGCCGTGAACGTGGCGATGCCCTGCGTATCGACCACGCGGTAGTCGCGCCCGCCGTGGATCACCAGCATGGGAGTGTTCCAGTTGCGCACGTGGTCGATGGGGTTGTGCTCCGCGAAGCCGGCGGGGTTTTCGTACTCCGGCCCGCCGTGCTCCCATTCAGGAAACCACAACTCCTCGGTGTCGTAATACGCCATCCGCTCGCAGAGATTGCCGTCGTGGTTGACCAGGCAACGGAACCGGTCGGGCCAGTTGCCGGCGATCCAGTTGATCATGTAACCGCCGTACGACGCCCCGAGCGCCGCGACGCGCTG
Organism: Phycisphaerae bacterium; assembly: GCA_026984555.1. GTDB lineage: Bacteria > Planctomycetota > Phycisphaerae > UBA1845 > Fen-1342 > JALSRY01. The sequence continues at coordinate 7,361 of JALSRY010000690.1, read as the reverse complement.
GCCGTCCATCCACGGGTAGCGTTCCAGCGCCGCGGCCAGACCTTTCTGGAGGTCCTCGAAGGGCCGGTCGCCCCAGTGACCGCTGATCGAGTCGGTGAAGTCCTGTCCGTAGCCGGTCGAGCCGTGGAAATCGACCATCACCACCGCGTAGCCGGCGCCGGCGTAGACCTGCGGGTTCCAACGGTAGTGGAAGTCGTTGCCGAACGAGCCCTGCGGCCCGCCATGAATCAGAAAGGCGACGGGGTACTTCTTGCCGGGGTCGAAGTCGGCCGGCTTGACGACGTAGCAATACACCTCCTCGTCGTTCCATCCCTCGAACGTGAACTGCTCCGGCTCGCCAAAACGAATGTGCCGCAAGCGTTCGTCATTGATGTGCGTAACCTGTCGCAGGTCGGAGCCGTCGGACCGGATGGTGTACAGCTCGACCGGGCTGCGCAGGTGGTTGCGGCCGAACACCACGAGGTCGCCCGCCGCCACCGGCGAAAACACCTTGCCGTCGGCCAGCAGCGCGCGCACCGCCCCGTCGGCCACGTTCACGGCGAACAGACCGTGCTGGCCGAGATGGTCGGCGTGGGTGTAGATCGTCCGGCTGTCGGGCGCGAAGGCGATCCCCGCCGCGGAGCGGTCCCAGCTCTCGGTCAGCACGCGCTCCTCGCCGCTGTTCCAGTCACGCAACACGATGCGGAAGCGGTCGGCCTCGAAGCCCGGCCGTTTCATCGCCAGGTACGCCAGCCAGCGACCGTCCGGCGAGAAGACCGGGTTGGTCAGCCAGGCCCGGTTGCCCTCGGTCAGGCACTTGGGCGGTGCCGAACCATCGAGCGGCGCCAGGTAGAGATTGTGCCGGGTGGACCACGCCTCCTCGCGGCCGGCGTCACCCATCGAAAAAACCACCGCCTGCCCGTCGGGCGTGCAGCACACCTCCTCCATGCCCCCGAAGGGTTTGCTCGGCACGTCGGCCTCGATCCCCTTCATCAGATCGACCGGGTCTCCGCCGGCGGCAGAGAGCGCCAGCAGGTGACAGCGCCGCCCGTCCTTCCACGTGTCCCAGTGGCGGACGAACAGCCGATCGAAGATGCGGCCCGTGGCTTGGCGCTTTTCAACCTCGTCGAGCCGTTCCCTGGTTTGTTCGAGCGTGTCGGCGTCGGGAAAGACCTCGACCGCCACCACCAGCCGGCCATCGGGCGCGAGCAGAAAGCCCTCGACATCCAACGGCAGGGTCGTGACCTGCCGGGCCTCGCCCCCGTCGAGCGGAAGTTTCCAGACCTGCGACGAATCGCCGCGGGTCGAGAGAAAGTAGACCCACCGGCCGTCGGCGGAGAAACGCGGGCTGGACGCACCGGCGGGGTGGGTGGTCAGGCGGCGCAGGTCGCTGCCGTCGATGTTGACCAGCCACAAGTCGCTGACGCCCTTGTTTTTTTCCAGGTCGGTGACGCGGTTGACGAAAACGACGCGCCCTCCGTCGGGGCTGACCTGCGGATCGCTGATGCGCTCCATCGCCAGCAGATCATCGACGGCAAAGGGATGAGTATCGGGTTTGGTCATGGTGCGTGATCCTCGGTTGGTGCCTCGTTTCAGCAGGCCCGCCAGGTGACGTGACGAAAGCTCGGGAACATCCCAACGAAAACCATCGGCAGCCGGAAGACCGCTGGTTTCACCCGCGCTTCCCGACCCGGCCAGGTTTCCTCACATCCCGTCACCGACCTCGGCAAGACAGGATACAGCGGCGCCGGCATCCTCGCACAGGCATGCAGACCCGCCGCGCGGCGGGGGCGAGACCCGAACCGCATGCCGCGGGTGGTGCTGGTCGCGCGCGGCCGCGGGCACATGCTGTCAGGAATAACAGGGGCGATGAGACTGCGGGGGGCATCCCGTCGGTTTATCGGTACATGCTGTCCGCGACGGGCGAGCGCAGTTTTGCCAGCGGGTTCTAGGCAACGCCGGGCGTGGTGGTATACTCGCCGACGATCCGGGTGCCGCCACCGGTTCGGGCGAAACCCCGGAGAGCGTCGGGGCAGTTCTTCAAAAGACCTGAGGCGCGGCGGGTACTATGCCCCCCGCATGCAAGGCTTGCAGTCGCATGGCGTCGGAAGCATCGCCACCTAACCGATTGCGTTATCTCCTGCTGGCCGGACCGCACGCGGATCGGCCCGAGCTTGTGGAAGCGCTGCGCAAACTCGCAGCCGTCCGCATCGTCGAGTCGGCCGACGAAGCGCTCGAGATCATCCGCAGCCAGGGTTGCGATCTGGTCATCTGCCCGGCAACGCAGATCGTGCCGCTGGCTCGCTCGGCGGGGCACATGCGCACGGAAAACTTCCTGGAGGAAATCGGCCAGGGAGCCTGCGTCGTCGGGTGCGACGGCCAACTCATCTGGGCCAACGAACGCCTGCGTTCCTACCCGCCGGCGATCGTCGATGCGATCCGCGAGGCGTGTGTCGGTTTGTGCCGCGCGTTCGCCGACGAATCGCCCAGTTCCGACCCCGTGCGCATCAAGAGCCGCACGATCGACATCGACGCCGACTATCGCTTCGACCTGACCGTTTCGGCGCGCGTGGGTGTAGACGGCAGAATCGAGCAGGTGGTGGCGTTGGCCTGGGACATGACCGAGACGAAGCGACTCCAGGAGAAAATCAACGCGATCGACGCCGCCGGCCGCGAGCTGGTCAGTTGGGACACCGAAGCACTGACGCAGATGGACGTATCGGACCGGCTCGAAACGCTCGAACGCGGGATTGTCACGTGTTGCCGCGATCTGCTGCATTTCGACAACTTCGTCGTGCGCATCCTCGACAAGCAAACCAACCGGCTCGAGACGATCCTGGCAACCGGGCTGTCGGAGGAGGCCCGCGCGCTGACGCTCTACGCCGAACCCGAGGGCAACGGTATCAGCGGCTACGTGGCGGCCACCGGACGGGCGTACCTCTGTCGTGACACGACGCGCGACCCGCGCTACGTGCCGGGACTCGAAGACGCCCGCTCCTGCCTGACGGTCCCGCTGATGCTCCAGGACGAGGTCATCGGGGTGTTCAATGTCGAGTCGCAGAAGCCGGCGGCATTCAACGAGCAGGATCTCCAGTTCGCCGAAATCCTCGCACGCCATATCGCGCTGGCGCTGCACACCCTCGAGTTGTTGGCGGTCGAGCGTCACGCCACGACCGACCAGCTCGCCGCCGACGTGGACGCCGAAATCGCCCGTCCGCTCAACGATATCGTGGCCCGCGTGACCCGGCTGATGGAGGAGCACGAGCAGGACGCCGGGTTGCGCGAGCGCCTCCGTGCGTTGCTGGACGATGTGGATACGATCAAGCGGGCGATTCATTCGGTCACCGAACCGCAGGGCGTCACGGGTCTGATCCGCGAACCCGAACAACGCGACCAGCTCATCAGCGGGAAGCGCATCCTGATCGCCGACGACGAAGAGATCATCCGCGATACCATCGCCGACGTGCTCGCGAAATCAGGCGGTATCACCGTGGTCGCCGGTGATGGCGACGAAGCGATCGCGATGTTGCGCGCCCAGCCGTTCGACCTCGTACTCTCCGATATCAAGATGCCCAACCGCAACGGTTACGACGTCTTCGCCGCGGCCCGCGAGGTGAACCCCGAATGCCCGGTCGTACTCATCACGGGGTTCGGCTACGACCCCAACCACACCATCGTGCGGGCCAGCAAGGAAGGTCTTGCCGGCGTACTGTTCAAGCCCTTCAAGGTCGAACAGCTCCTCGAAGAAGTCCGCAACGCCCTCAAGCCGCGCGAAGAACTGTGACGGGCACGCGCCCACCAACCAGTCCTGGCGGGGTGCCGAACGATCACCCCGCGGGCGGAACCTGGGGCCAGTGAACCTCGTCCAACCGCCATCGCGAACGCAATCCGCAGCCACACGCCGGCCCGCCGGCCGCCGCCCCCCCATCGACCAGCCCAGCGCGGACCACGAAACCGACTGCCACTCCCGGCGAATGGGCCGCTCGCCCTGTCGCGGATGAGCGGATCGCGTCGCGCGGGGCTGTTGCCGCGGCTCGCGGCGCGCTAGAATGCCCCACCCGGACGGCGCCGGCTCGCCGCCGGATGAAACCATGCCAACTCACCCAGGCAGGAGTACCAGACGATGGCGGTTCCGCAGGACTGCAAGTTCGCCCAGACGCACGAGTGGTTCAAAGTCGATGGCGACGTCGTCACCATCGGCGTCTCCCAGTTCGCCGCCGACGAGCTGACCGACATCACCTATGTCGAGCTTCCCGAGGTCGGCGAGCAGGTCACGGCCGGCGAGAGTTTCGGCGAGATCGAGTCGGTCAAGGCCACGAGCTCGCTCTACTCGGCCGTCAGCGGCGAGGTGATCGAAGTCAACGAGCGTTTGGCCGACGAACCCGAACTCGTCAACAACGATCCCTTCGGCGACGGGTGGATGATCAAGGTCAAGTGCAGCGACCTGAGCCCGCTCGAAAAACTCCTGGACGCGCCCGCCTACGAGAAGATGATCGCCGAGTAACCGCCGCCCGCGCCGGCCGGTCCGCGGGTCCGGCCGGTCAGGACGCACCGCACCATGACGAGCCGCTCCGGCCGGCGCCGGTTCGACTCGCACCGGGGGCAAGGAACGATGGGCATGAATACCGCAGAGCTTCGCGCCGACACCGCTTCGTTCATCGACCGCCACATCGGCCCGCGTGACCACGACATCGAACAGATGCTCGCGACGGTGGACTGCGCGAGCCTCGATCAGCTCATCGACCAGACCATCCCGGCGGACATCCGCCTGCGCGAGCCGTTGCGGCTCGACGGCCCACTGGCCGAGCACGAGGCCCTCGCCGCGCTGCGCCGCATCGCTTCGCAAAACCAGCTTTACCGCTCGCTGATCGGCACGGGCTACTACGACACCATCACGCCGCCGGTCATCCTGCGCAACATCCTCGAAAACCCCGGCTGGTACACGCAGTACACGCCGTACCAGGCCGAGATATCGCAGGGACGGCTCGAAGCCCTGCTCAACTTCCAGACGATGGTGGCCGACCTCACCGGCCTGCCGCTGGCCAACGCCTCGCTGCTCGACGAGGCCACCGCCGCCGCCGAAGCGATGACCATGTGCCGGCGGATTCTCAAGGGCAAGCGCAACGGTTTCTTCGTCGCCCACGACTGTCACCCCCAGACCATCGCCGTCATCGAGACGCGCGCCGCGCCACTGGGTATCGACCTGCACGTCGGCTCTCCCGACGAGGCCGATTTCGACGCCGACGACCTGTTCGGCATCCTGCTGCAATACCCCACGACTTTCGGCGAACTCCCGGATTACGCGGATGTGGTCGAGCGCGCCCACCAGGCCGGCGCGCTGGTCGTCGTGGCAACGGATCTGTTGGCACTCACATTGCTGCAACCACCCGGCGCGTGGGGGGCCGACATCGCCGTCGGCAGCGCCCAACGCTTCGGCGTGCCGCTGGGCTACGGCGGGCCGCATGCGGCGTTCATGGCCACACACGAAAAATACCTGCGCCAGATGCCCGGCCGCATCATCGGTGTATCGAAAGATGCCAGCGGGCGCCCCGCCTACCGCATGGCCGTACAGACTCGCGAGCAGCACATCCGTCGCGAGAAGGCCACCAGCAACATCTGCACCGCCCAGGTACTGCTGGCCATCATGGCCGCGATGTACGCCGTCTACCACGGGCCCGACGGCCTGCGGCGGATCGCCCGGCGGGTGCGGGGTTTGACGGCCGTGCTGGCCGAGGGGTTGCACCGGCTGGGGTTCGACGTCGGCAACCAGCCTCGGTTCGATACGCTGACCGTCGCCGTGGACGACGCCACCCGCGAAAAGATCATCGCGCGGGCGCTCGAGCGGCGGATCAACCTGCGCCGCGACGCCGCCGGCTCGCTCGGCGTCTCGCTGGACGAGAAATCGACGCCGGCGGAAGTGCAAACGCTGTGGGAGGTTTTCGCCGGCAAGCCGGTGGAGCTGTCGGTCGAATCGCTCGCGGCCGAGGTCGACGCGGACTTGCCGGCCGGGCTGGCCCGCACGAGCGACTTCCTCACACACCCGGTGTTCCACGAGTACCACGCCGAACACGAACTCTTGCGTTACCTGCACCGGCTCCAGGCCCGCGATCTGAGCCTGACCGGCTCGATGATCCCGCTCGGTTCGTGCACGATGAAACTCAACCCGACCGCGGCGATGCTGCCGATCACCTGGCCCGAGTTTGCCGACCTGCACCCGCTGGCCCCGGTCGAGCAGGCCGCCGGCTACCGGGAGTTGTTCGCATCATTGGGCCGCATGCTGTGCGAAATCACCGGACTGGAAGCGGTTTCGCTCCAGCCCAACGCCGGCGCCGCGGGCGAATACACCGGCCTGCGCGTGATCCGGGCCTTCCAGGCCGCCGAGGGCCAGGGCCATCGCGACGTGTGCCTGATTCCCGTCTCGGCCCACGGCACCAACCCCGCCAGCGCGGTGATGGCCGGCTGCCGCGTGGTGGCGGTGGCATGCGACCAGCACGGCAACATCGACGTCGAGGATCTGCGCGCCAAGGCCGCCGAGCACCGCGAGCACCTCGCGGCACTGATGATCACCTACCCCTCGACGCATGGCGTATTCGAGCAGGCCGTCGGCGAAATCTGCCGCCTCGTGCACGAAAACGGCGGGCAGGTGTACATGGACGGCGCCAACATGAACGCCCAGGTCGGCCTGTGCAGCCCCGCCACCATCGGGGCCGACGTCGTGCACCTCAACCTGCACAAGACCTTCGCCATCCCCCACGGCGGCGGCGGCCCCGGCGTCGGCCCGATCTGCTGCGCCGCCCATCTGGCCCCCTTCCTGCCCAGCCACCCGGCGATAGACCCGCAACAGCCCGGCGGACCGCCACGCGACCACGCCATCGGCCCCGTCGCGGCTGCGCCCTGGGGCAGCGCCGGTATCCTGCCCATCTCGTGGATGTACATCCGCATGATGGGTGAGCCGGGGCTGCGCAAGGCCAGCCAGATCGCAATCCTCAATGCGAATTACATGGCCCGACGGCTCGCCGAACACTACCCCGTTCTCTACACGGGCGCCAACGGCCGCGTCGGTCACGAGTTCATCATCGACCTGCGTGCGTTCAAGCAATCCGCCGGCATCGAGCCGGACGACGTATGCAAGCGGCTGATGGATTTCGGTTTCCACGCCCCGACCATGTCGTTTCCCGTCCCGGGCACGCTGATGATCGAGCCGACCGAAAGCGAATCCCGCGCCGAGCTCGACCGGCTCTGCGACGCTCTGGCTGGCATCCGCGACGAAATCCGCGCCATCGAAGAAGGCCGCTTCAGCCGCGAAAACAACCCCCTCAAGAACGCTCCCCACACCGCCCGCGCCGTCGCGGCCGAAACCTGGGACCGCCCGTACACCCGCC
>JALSRY010000689.1 GCA_026984555.1 Phycisphaerae bacterium | reverse complement strand
CGATTCTGTTCTTGCCCGCGGGGTGCGAACGCGGCGACACGTCGCCGAAACCGCCCGCACGCCCCAGCCTGATCCTCATCTCGATGGACACGACGCGGGCCGATCATCTCGGCTGCTACGGCCACCCCACCATCCGCACGCCGCACATCGACCGCTTGGCCGCCGAAGGGACGCGGTTCGAAGAGTGTCTGACGTGCGTTCCGGTGACGCTGCCATCGCACAGCAGCATCCTCACCGGCGTGTATCCCTACGTTCACAAGGTGCGCGACAACGGGCGGTTTCGTCTGCCGCCGGAAAACGTCACGCTGGCCGAGATGCTTCACGATGCGGGCTACGCGACCTTCGCGCAGGTGGGGGCGTTCGTGCTGCACCACCAGTACGGCCTCGACCAGGGGTTCGACGCCTACCGCGATGTGGAATACGCCGGCGCCAACGCCGCCAACGCGGTCGGCGGGACGGACATTTCCGCCGAGCGGGTGACCGACGGTGCGATCGAGTTGTTGCGGCAGGCCGGCGGCAGGCCGTATTTCCTGTTCGTGCATTATTTCGATCCGCACCGGCCTTATCACGCCCCGGCGCGGTTCACGTCGAAATACGTCGATCCCTATCTCGCCGAGATCGCCTATACCGACGAGCAGATCGGCCGGTTGCTCGCGACGGCCGCCACGCTGGGCGCGCTCGACGACACGCTGGTCGTGCTGACGGCGGACCACGGGGAGGGGCTCGGACAACACCGCGAAGATACCCACGGCTACTTTCTCTACGACGCGACGTTGCACGTACCGCTGATTTTCCACTGGCCGGGGAAGGTGCGGGCGGGGGTCGTGGTTGGGCAGACGGTACGCACGATCGACATCGCGCCGACGATTCTGGCGTTGCTGGGAACCCGCCCGTTGCCGCATGGCCAGGGCCGCGACCTCTCGCCGGTGATGCGGGTCGGCGCGCCGAGCGAGAACCTGTCGCCCGCGGACGCCTACGCCGAGACGTTTTACCCGAAGTACACCTATCACCTCGGGTTCTCGCAGCTCCGGGCCCTGCGCAGCGGGCCGTGGAAATACATCCTGGCGCCCCGGGAGGAGCTGTACAACATCGCCGAAGACCCGCGCGAGCTGCACAATCTCGCGGCCGAGCAACCGCAACGTTGCAAGGCCATGCGCGAGAAGCTCCGCGCGATGCTGGCGGCGGCGCCGCGGGTGGTCCCGGCCGAGGCGGCGCGGCACGAGCTGGGCTCGCGCGAGATGCGGGCGCTCGAAGCCTTGGGCTACCTCGGTGGCGGAGAGGACGCCCAGCCGCTGCCCGCCAAGGACGACGAGCTGGCGCTGTTCGAGCCCGTCGGGCTCAACCCGATCGACCACGTCGAGGAAATCCGGCTGGCGACGCAGGCGGTGGACTACATCGAATCCGGGCAGCACGCCAAGACCGAGCGAACGCTCAAGGCGTTGCTCGAACAGGCGGGCGATCGGGCCGACGAGTTCGTCTGGGCCCACGCCCACCTCGCCGGGGCGCTTGCGGCCGAAGGCAAGTTCGCCGAGGCGCTCGAACACTTCGACAAGGCGCTCGCCGCCCGTCCGGACGACGGGCAGATGTACACGATGAAGGGCATCGTCTTGCGGGCGCTGCATCGCAACGATGAAGCGATTGCGGCGTTTCGCGAAGCCCTCCGGCACCCGCCGGTCTTCGCACTGACGCACATCAACCTGGGGCGGGCGCTGGTCGAGAAAAGGGAGTACGGCGCCGCGGCCGCACAGTTTCGTCTGGCTACCGAGAAAGACCCGCGGAATCTGCCGGCGCACGTGCTGCTCGCGCGGATGCAGATCCGGCTCGGCCGGCGAAAAGATGCGGTGGCGACGCTCACCAAGGCCATCGCGCTGGCCCGTGCGGCGGGCAAGCCCCGCAAAGCCCGGCAACTGGAGGCGCTGCGCCAGCGGTTGCGGAAATGAGCCGCGCCGGGGGCTAGCGGTATCCCTGTTTGCGCAATTCGCCGAGGATGTCGGGCGGGGAGAACCCGGGCCCCTTGAGGATCTTGCCGCCGGCGTCTTTGCCACCGTCTTTGGACATGTTGCTGCGGTGGACCTCCGCGAAGACGGGTTCGAGGTCCACTCCCATCTCGACCGCGGCGCCGTAGGTCACGACCAGAATGTCGGCCAACGCATCGACCATCTCGACAAAGTCGTCGCGGTCCGCCGCTTCGAGAAATTCGGCCGCCTCGCTCATGATGAGTCGCGCGCGGCGGAGACGGTCCTTGACGCCGATCTGCTCGGGATGTTCGCGGATGGGCGCTTCGTACTTGCGGTGAAACTCCCTGACCATGCACTGTTCGGGGCTCATGAGAATCCTCTCCTGTCTTTCCGGGTCGCCACTTCGGCACGCAGTGTAACCCCGCGGCCGGCTGTCCGCGAAAGCACCGGCGCATCGGATACGCCCGCGCGCTCAGCGTGTTCTGGCAAGTCGCGGCCTCTCTGTCGAACGCGCGAGCGGGGCGGCGTCCCAGCCGCGGCGGTCACCGGGTTGTGCTCCACGCCGCCGGCGGTTTGATTCCCCGCGTCGCTTGCGGTATCACTTGGGCCGACGGGGGGGTGGGCGGAGGTCGGGGGGATGCAGACGGCTGGAGACGGGAGTGGCCCGCAGCGCCGTACAGGGTTTCTATCGCTACCACGCGTACATCTACGATTGGACGCGCTGGACCATCCTGCACGGACGCAAGCGGGCCGTGGCCCGGCTCGAACTCGAACCGGACAGCGACGTACTCGAGGTCGGCTGCGGCACGGGGTTGAATTTTCGCTACGTGCTCGAGCGCCTCGACCCGGCGCGCGGGCGGCTCGTCGGGCTCGATTTTTCCGGCGACATGCTCCGGCAGGCCCGCAAACGCATCGCTGCCCGCGGGTGGCGCAACGTCGAGCTGGTCGAGGCCGATGCCGCTCGGATGGACCTCGGCCGGCGTTTCCACGGCATCCTGTTCGCCTACAGCCTGACGATGATCCCGGACTGGCCCGCGGCGATCGAACGCGCCGCGGCGCACCTCGCGCCCGGCGGGCGGCTGGTCGTGCTCGATTTCTCGCGTTTTGCGGCGTGGGGGCCGCTCGGCGCCCTGATGCGCGGCTGGCTGCGACTCAACCACGTGGAAACGTTGCGGCCCTACGAGGACAAGCTACGCGCGACGTTCCCGCGCGTAGACGTGAGCTACTGGCTCGGCGGCTACAATTTCACCGCGGTCTGCCAAGCGTGACGACGCCGGTGCGCGACACCGGCCAGCAGGAAGCATCGTGTACGAAGTCATCAACATGCCCGTGCCCGACGATCGCTCGCTGATGGAGCGGATCGTCTTCCACGGCATCGTGTTCAACATGTCGTGGGAAGATCCCGAGATGGATCGGCGGGCGTTGCGCGTCGGCCCCGGCGACACGGTCATCTCGATCAGTTCGGCCGGGTGCAATCCGCTCAACTTTCTCTGCCAGAACCCGGACAAACTCATCACGATCGACGGCAATCCCGCGCAGAACGCGCTCGTCGAGCTCAAGCTCGCCGCGATCATGACGCTCGATCACGCGACGTTCTTCGACATCTTCGCCGCCCGCCGGCCGTCCGCGGCCAGCCGCGTGTATCGGGGGCGATTGCGACCGATTCTCTCCCCCCGCGCGCGGGCCTTCTGGGACAAGAACCTGTGGATGGTCAATCGCGGGTTGTACGACTTCGGCAAGATGGGATTGGCCGCCCGGCTCGTGCGCCTGCTGCTGCCCGCGGTCGGTATCAGTCGCCGGCGGATGGAGGAGTTCTTCGAGCTGCGCTCGCTGGAGGAGCAGCGGGCCATGTACCGCCGCTATGTCGAGCCCTGCCTGTGGGGGCCGGTCGTCGAGCGGCTGTGCAAGTCGCGCTGGTTCATGTATCTCTGTGGCGTCCACCCGCGCCAGCTCGACCTGGTGGACGGCCGCCACGGAATCTACGACTACGTCCGCGAACGGATCGAGTATGTGCTGACGCGCGTGCCGGTGTACGACAACTACTTTCTCAGCGTCACCGCCACCGGGCGTTTTCGGGGCAACCGCGTGCCGCCATACTTGCTGGAGGAGAATTTCGCGACGCTGCGGGGCAATGTCGGCCGGGTGACCGTAGTCAACGGCTGGCTCGGACCTTACCTCGACACGCTCCCGCCCGGTTCGATCACCAAGTTCAACCTGCTGGACATCTTCGACTGGATGACGCCGGAGCTGTTCGAGCAAACGCTGGCCAGCGTGCTCCGGGCGGCGTCGCCGAACGCGCGCCTGATCTACCGTTCGGGTAGCTACGAGATGCCCCCGCCCGCCTCGATCCGCAAGCGGCTTCGGCACCATGCAAAACTCTCGAAAGAGCTGCTGGCGATCGACCGCTCGGCGACTTACGGAAGTTTCTACGTTTTTTCGGTGGAGCCGCAAGAAAATCGATCACTTTCGCGCTTCGCCAGCGCCGGCGCGCCGGGATGAGCTGGCCCCAATGTATTGGGGTTTTCAGCGCAGATGCACCCCAGATGGGGCGGCACCGGCGGAGGTCGTCGTACCGCCCTGTTTCGCTACCGCGGGCGCAAACAAGCGGCGACATCTTGCGAATGTTGATTTTTTGCAATTATTCAGCAAAAATCTCCCGATCTTGTGTTCCTGGGGAATGCGATCGCGTTATTTGTGCAGTTGTGACGAGGGCCGCCGGCCATGTTGATCGAGTTCAGCGTTGAGAACTATCGCTCGTTCAAGGAGCGCATGACGCTGAGCATGGTGGCTGCCCGGCCTGATAAAGCCTTGCCTCAAAACGTCATTCACGGCGCGGATGGGCGGAGACTGGATCTGCTGCGAAGCGCGGCGGTTTTCGGCGCCAACGCCTCGGGCAAGTCGAATCTGCTCCGTGCCATGCTGTTCGCCTCACGATTCGTCCAGTCCTCAGTGGGGGAAGGTATCACCGGGCAGGGCAACATCGGTCCGGCTCCCTTCAAACTCGACTTGCGTTGGGCCGAGCGTCCCAGCGCGTTCGAGTTCGTGTTTCTCATCGACGGCAAGCGCTACGACTATGGCTTCGCCGCGGACAAAAAACGCGTACACGAAGAGTGGCTTTACTACTATCCCCACGGTCGGCGACGTCGGCTTTTTGTCCGCACGCTCGCGGATGGCGGGATGCACACAATCTACGGTGCCGACTGGAAAGGCGAGCGCACGCAGATCGAGAACATGACCCGTCCTGACGCGCTTTATCTGTCCGTTTCCGCCAAATTCAATCATCCGAGTGCACAAACGGTGATCGGCTGGTTCACCGAGAAGTTCCGCGAAATATCGTGGTTTCCGGCCGGCGGGGGCGAATTCGCGTATACGTGCGATATGGCCCTCCAAGATGAGAAGAGCCGGAACGATATCCTCGACATGCTTCATTGTGCGGACCTGGGCATCGAGGATTGCGACATCGAACGGATCCCGTTGCAGGAAAGTTCGGTTTGGCGCCGGTTGCCCGAGGAGGCACGGACGTTCATCCTGTCCCACGGTGGGCCCGAGCAGTATGTCCACGATGTGCGGGTGCGGCATCGAGCCATGGACGCTGGCGGCCGGCCAACCACGGCCGACCTTCGGCTCGGCGAGGAATCCGACGGAACGCAGAAGATGTTTGCGATTGCCGGGCCGTGGAAGTACGTCCTCGATCACGGTTGCGTGGTTGTGGTTGACGAGCTTGACGCTCGGCTGCACCCGTCGCTTACCAAGTGGCTCATCGCGTGGTTTCACTCCAGTGCGCTGAACCCCCACGGTGCCCAGCTTGTTTTCGCCACGCATGATGACAACCTCCTGGATCTGGAGTTGTTCCGTCGCGACCAGATTTGGTTTACCGAGAAAGACGAGGCCGGCGCCACGAGACTGTATTCCCTGTGGGACTTCAAGCGCAAGCCTCGCCGGGAAACGAACATTCGCCGGGGGTATTTGTCGGGAAGATACGGTGCCGTACCACTGCTGGAGGATCTGCCCTCGTGAGCGCGCGTCGAGAACCCAAGCGGCGCGACAAGCGATCCACCGGCCGACACGGCAGCTTGCACCGGGGCACGCCCTCGCTCCAGCCACGCCCGCGTGTGCTGATCGTGTGCGAGGGCAGCAAGACCGAACCGAACTACTTCAATGGTTTGCGACGAGAACGTCGCCTGCCCCCGACGCTTCTGATGATCGTTGGCGGACACAAGGCCGGCGGCCCCCATCCCAAGAAACTCGTCGAGCACGCCGCCCAACGCATGAAAGCGGCCAAGCGATCGGGTAACCCCTTCGACGGCGTGTGGTGCGTGTTCGATCGCGATGTGCATGAGGACATTGACCGGGCATTCATTCAAGCCCGCGACAAAGGTATCAACGTCGCATTCTCCAATCCCTCGTTCGAGCTTTGGTATCTGCTCCACTATCAGGATCAGGGGGCCCGGATCGAACGCGATGCGGTCGTCGATGCACTGCAGTCGCATTACCCCGCCTATGACAAAGCCGACGAAGACGCACAAATGTACGACCTACTGAAGGGCAAGCGGTCCGAAGCCATGAAACGAGCTCGGAGGCTTCGTATCGCGCAACATCACATAGAAGACGAAACATGCCGCGCGGAATCACCCAACCCCTCGACATGGGTGGACAAGCTGGTTGAATACCTGCTTTCGCTCTACGGCAACACCGGGACAAACAAACCACAATAAAAAGGAAACTGGCCAATGCTTCGCAAAGTTGCTTCCATCACAATCGTGTTTTTCGCCGCCACGCTGTCTTACGCCGAGCCGACGGCGATCACCGTTCGCGTCCGCTCGCACGACGCCAAGTTCATCGGGTCCGCCGCCGGCGGCGTGGGCGTTGTCATCACCGATGCCGACAGCGGCCGCGTACTTGCCCAGGGACTGATTCGCGGCGGCACCGGCGATACCAAGGCGATCATGAAAACGGCGCACGCCCGGCGGCAGGAAATCGCCGGCCCCAAGGCTGCCAGCTATGTCGCTCATCTCAATATCCGACGGCCCACGAAGGTTCGGATCGAGGTACGCGGGCCGCTCGCCGGCGGACGCAACGCCCACCTCGCCTCGCGTACCCTCGTCGTCCTGCCCGGACACGACATCGCCGGCGACGGCGTCGTGTTCGAGCTCTACGGCTGCATCGTCGATATCGTCTCCCCGACGCCGCACGAATTCTTCAAACCCGGTCAGACGGTGACGATCGATGCCGACGTGGTGATGCTATGCGGGTGCCCGGTCATGCCCGGGGGTTTGTGGGATGCCGGCGAGTTCGACGTGCGGGCCACGATTTCCGACACCGCCGGCAAGAAAATCGCGGAAATCCCGCTCCAGTACGCCGGCACCACCAGCCATTTCCGCGCCGATTTCAAACCCGCGGCCACCGGCGGCTACCGCGTGGTCGTGACCGCGGCGCTCGATGCCAGCGCGAACTACGGCTACGCCATCGGGGGCTTCGTCGTCAAAGCCCCACCCGCGGCCAAGACCCCACCCGCCGGCGCGCCGGGCACCAACTGAACGTGACACCCGTCGGCGACGCTTCGCGAAGGTGGCCGGCGGCCGGATAGCCACGGCCGGCGAGGTTTCCCCGGCAGCGTGTTGCCCGGCCGGTCACGCCGGCGCTCTATGGAGAGGGGGCCACGGGCGGCGGCACGGACGCGGTTTTTCGTTTTTCCGGGGTGAAATGGCGGCGGTCGCTTGAAATCGTACCCTGGAGTTACTATATTCAATAACAGTCATGCTTACGCTTACGAAAAAGACCGAGTATGCCCTCATCGCGGCCTGTCATTTGGCGCACGCCACGGACGGCGTCGTGAGCGCGCGAGACATGGCCAAGCATTTCGGCGTGCGTTTGCCGCTGCT
>JALSRY010000688.1 GCA_026984555.1 Phycisphaerae bacterium | reverse complement strand
CGACTTGCGGTTGGCGGGCTGGTTGACCGCCACCAGCGCCCCCAGAGCACGCAACGTCCCATCCGACATGTTCTGGGCATAGAACTTCCACGGGTTGCGCGCTCCTTTGACACGTTGTTTGAACTCCAGCGTCTCTTTGGGACCCAACGCCACGCGGTCCAGATCATCGATCGCCGGAACGATGGTGCGCAAGTAGTCTTTGATTCGCTTAAGAGACCCCCGTTTGTCGCTGCGCATACGCCCGATCACGCTGGCGATATTGCCGCCGTCCCGGCGCAACAGATCTCCCGCGTCCGGATCCTGAATGGCTTTCATCGCCTGGGGGTTGAGATTGTAAAACCCCATCGCCTCGATCGCGTCGTACACCGGGCGGAACTCCGGAAGCCCGGCTGCCGCCACCAGGTAGAGCCGATCGCCGGCTACCGGCGGCATCTGGGCCGGCGACCCCCTGACACGCTGGCCGCTGTCCGTTTCGTACCAGGCCTCGATACCGTTGCTCGCATTGCTGATACGCAATCGCTCCCGCTTGACGACAAAGCTGCCTTGGCTGCGGGCCGCGATTTCGAATTCGTAAGTCGCTTTCCGGAACCCCGAGAAGTCCAAGTGCAGGCCGATAGTGAAGTTGCGTGGGTGGCCGGTACTGCGACGCCGCACCGCGTCGAGGCCGCCGCGGGCCTTGATCGCGTGGTCCAGAGAGCTGGCCAGCGAATCGGACACGAAGCTGATCGCGTCGAGGAAATTGCTCTTGCCCGAACCGTTACACCCTACCAGCACCGTCAGGCCGGCCAACTCCACGCTGCAACTCGCGATGCTCTTGTAATTCGTGATTTGCGCGCGCAGCAGCCGTGCAGCGGGAGTGACAGGTTTGACAGCCGGCTTGTTCGTTTCAGAAACCATCGGTCGGATTATACAGTTGCGCTATCGGCGGGCCATCGGTTGCCAATCCCGTTATCCGGGCGCAACATCCCCCAATCGCATCACCGCCTCCGGCGTCAGCAGGGCGTCGAACTCCTCCCCCGTCAGCAGCCCGCGGGCGACGACCACCTCCCGCACCGTCCGGCCTGTGCGCGCCGCTTCCTGCGCCACCTCCTGGGCCACCGGATACCCCAGCCGGCGGACGAGCACCGTGGCGGCGGCGGTCGAATTCGCGACCCGCGCACCGCACCGCGCCGCGTCGGCTTCCAGACCCTCGATGCAGTGTCGCCGGAAAATCTCGCACGCGGCCCGCAACAGATCCAGACTCGTCAGCAGATTGTCAGCCACCAGCGGCAAGAACGCGTTGAGCTCCAGGTTGCCCAGCGCGCACGCGGTCGTCGTCGCCTGGTCGTGCGCCATCACCGCAATCGCCGCCTGCGAAACCGCCTCCGGAATCACCGGGTTGACCTTGCCCGGCATGATCGACGAACCCGCCTGACGCGCCGGCAGCCGCAACTCGCCCAAACCACCATCCGGCCCCGAAGACAGCAGCCGCAGGTCACCCGCGATTTTGAGCAGGTTGGCGGCGGCCGTCTTGAGCATGCCGCTGACCTCGACGAAAACGTCGGCGTTCTGCGTGGCCTCCACGAGGTTTTCCGCCCGGGCCAGGCCCAGCCCCGTGATTTCACGCAGGTGATCGACCACCCGGAAAATGTACTGCCGCGGCGCGCCCAGCCCCGTA